>NZ_JBSHDN010000050.1:0-36205 GCF_053616335.1 Nocardiopsis sp. NPDC055824 | reverse complement strand
GGACGCGGGGGCCGTTCCTCGTACCGGGCCCCTACAGGTCGGTGATCTCGTCCTCGCCGGGGATCTCGAAGGAGGTCTCGCCCAGCTCGGAGAAGACCATGGACACGTCGGCCTCCTCGTCGGAGAAGTCGAGGCGCATCGGGAAGCCGTCCCGGCCGACCCAGATGGACACGTCGACGGAGCCGCTGACGTCACCGATCAGCTCCAGCACGGCGAGCTTCTGCTCGGCGTCCAGGGCGTCGATCTCCTCGGTGGTCATCGTGCCCTCGACGAGGGTGGTCTCGACACCGCCGACCTCCTCGGTGCCGGCCGCCTCGATCTGGTCGATCTCGGCGAAGGCGCCGACCAGGTCGGGCAGCGAGGCGATGTCGAACATCTCCTGCGGGCCCAGCTCCGCGGTGTCCTGGACGCCGCGGGCCCAGGGGGTGTCGACCTCCTGGAGGCCGTTGTGGTTGGACACCAGGGACTCGCCCTCCGCGGGGACGATGAGGACGGTCGTGCCGAGCTCCTCGGCCGTCAGGCCGGGGTCCTCCCCGCCCAGGGCGGCGAGCTCCAGCAGCATCTCGCCGACGAAGGGCATCACCATGGTGACCTGCGCGGCCTCGGGGTCGTCCATGACCTCGTAGGTCATCGTCATGTCCACGGTGCCGAGCTCGGGGTCGGGCATGGACAGGTCGAGGTCCAGCGTGTAGTTGGTGACCTCCTGCGTGCTCGAGGCGAGCTCGGCGAGCATGTCCAGGACACCGCCGCCCTCTCCGGGCTCCTCTGCCGCCTCGACCTCGACCGCCTCCTCCTCCGGGGCGCCGCCGCCGCAGGCGGTGAGGGCGAGGGCGAGGGTTCCCGCCGTGAGCAGGGAGGGCATACGCGTCTTCACGAAGGTGTTCCGCTTTCTTCGGGTGGGGGACGGGCGCGTCCGGGAGCGGGGGCGCCCGGGAGACATCTTCCCGCACACAACCGACATATCGGTCGATTATTCGCGAGTGCCCCTTCGACGGCCGGTCTCCCCGTACGGTTCCCGCGCGTGCGCGGGGCGCGCGGACAGCCTGGAGCCGGTCCGGCACATGTACCGACGGTCCCCGCGCGTGCGCGGGGTGCGCGCGATCACACCGGCGGTTCCGCCGGAGGGGACGAGCACCCCCGGGCGTCGGTTACGATGGAGGCTGCCGAAGACCGCTGGTCGCCACCCGCAGGGGTGGCCCTAAGGACCCATCCGCGATGGGCGCCCGCGCAGGTGTCACTAGAGCTTTCCCGTTCCGGGCGCGCACTCCGCGCCGAGAGAACGCGGTCGTGCCCCGTGCGCCTGGCGCTCGGGGCTTTTTCTCGTGCTGACGCCGATCGCGCGAGTCCTTGGGAACCGACCGGCGCTCGTACCCGCACCGGCCGGTACCGGTGGTCCACCGGGCCCCGGCCGGAAGGCAGGCGGAGCCGGAGCGGGTCCGTTCCGAGTCCGCCCGGGGCGGTTTCCGGCGCACGAGTCAGGAACTCCGCCCCGCGAGGTGCGGGACACCCCGCCGTCAGGCGCGGGATCGAAGTCAATGTTGGAAGGAGTCCCATGGCGAGGCCGGACAAGGCAGCCGCGGTCGCCGAACTCACGGAGGAATTCCGTGAGTCGAGCGGCGCCGTGCTGACCGAATACCGGGGGCTCACTGTCGCGCAGATCACCGACCTGCGCAACAGCCTCGGCCAGAACGCGCGTTTTCGCATCGTCAAGAACACGCTGACCAAGATCGCGGTCAAGGAGGCCGGCGTCGACCAGGAGATCCAGGATCTTCTGGTGGGCCCGTCCGCCATCGCCTTCGTCCACGGTGACGTGGTCGAGGCCGCCAAGGGTCTGCGCGACTTCTCGAAGGCGAACTCGCCCCTGGTGATCAAGGGCGGCATCATCGACGGCAAGTCGATGAGCGCCGAGGACATCACCAAGCTGGCCGACCTGGAGTCCCGCGAGGTTCTCCTCGCGAAGCTTGCCGGCGCGCTCAAGGCCAAGCAGGGCCAGGCCGCCGCCGTCTTCCAGGCGCTTCCCTCCAAGGCCGTGCGCCTCGCGCAGGCCCTGGCGGACAAGCGTTCCCAGGAAGCTGCCTGAACCTTTTGAACCGCGGCGGGCGCCGAGGGCGCCCCGCCGAAGGCTCGCACGTGATGCCGACAGGCGCGCGTGTCTGTAGAGAAAGAGAAACCGCATCATGGCGAAGCTCAGCAACGACGACCTGCTTGCCGCTTTCGAGGAGATGACCCTTCTCGAGCTGGCCGACTTCGTGAAGCTCTTCGAGGAGAAGTTCGACGTCACCGCTGCCGCCCCGGCCGCCGTCGCCGTCGCCGGCCCCGCGGGTGCCGCTCCGGCCGAGGTCGAGGAGAAGGACGAGTTCGACGTCGTCCTCGAGTCCGCCGGCGACAAGAAGATCCAGGTCATCAAGGAGGTCCGCAGCCTCACGAGCCTGGGTCTCAAGGAGGCCAAGGACCTGGTCGACAACGCTCCGAAGCCGCTGCTCGAGGGCGTCAACAAGGAGGCCGCTGAGAAGGCCAAGGCCGCTCTCGAGGGCGCCGGCGCCACCGTCACCCTCAAGTAGTCCTCCGCGGGCCGCACAGGCCCGCTGGTCTGCTCCACGCGGCCGTCCCTCCTCCGGGAGGGGCGGCCGCGTTCGCGTTCCCGGGGCCCGGCCGTGGGGCGCGGGGGCCCGGCCCCCTCGGCCCGGGTGCCGCGCCCCGCGGGTGCGGCGGCGGCCCCCCGCGCTCCCCGGCGGCGCCCCGCCCCTCCCAGCCCCTCCCCGCGCCCCCCGCGACAGGGCCCCTGGTCCCGGACCCGTGCGACGAAGGTCCCCTCTCCCCGGGTGCGCCGTGTTCCGACGCCGTTCGCTCCGCCGGGTGTGCGAAGCTGGGGCGGTTCGGGAGCACCAGGTCAGGGGCCGCGTGTGCGAACTGTCCCCCGGACGCGGTAATCTCCCGTCCCGGGAATCCCGACGAGGCCCCGGGAGAGGGTTTACCCGCCCCCCGCGGGGGAACCTTTTCGGGTGTCCGACGGGCTCACAACCCCCTGGGGCCAGGGCAGGCGCGCCAGCTCCACCGATCCCGGTCGAGGGCGATCCCGAGGGTTGTGAGGGACGGCGGACCGGAGCCGGTCCGTCGGCGGACGGCTCCCCCTCGGGGGAGCGGACGGGCAGACGGCCCGAGGCCGGACACCCCTGTGCCGGAGACGGCGGAGGGGCTGGTCCACGGTCGGAGGTTCTCCGTCGCGGGCCGCGCGGGACGACGGCCGGGCTTGACGGATCGCCCTTCACGGGTGATCCTGCCGGTGTCGTGAGTTGCGCTGTGGACCGTGAGTGGACAGCGGTGTGGTGTTCGGCTACACTGCTCTTTTGCGCTGCCCTTTGGTGATCCCTGTGCCGGTGCACGGCTGCCACCCATCCCATTTCTGGACATACGGTGGCCCGTCACCCGCTCGATGTGACCGTCTCAACCGCGTTGCGGCGGTCCCTCTCGTGACGGATCGTCTGGCGTGCGCGCTTCAACCGCCACAAGCCTTCGGAAGGACCCCTGTTGGCAGCCTCGCGCAACGCCTCCGCTAACGCCCTTGGTCCGCACCGCGTTTCTTTCGCCCGTATCCAGGAACCCCTCGAGGTTCCGAACCTTCTGGCCCTGCAGACCGAGTCGTTCGACTGGCTGCTGGGCAACGACAAGTGGAAGACCCGGGTCGAGACGGCCCGAAACGCCGGCCGCAAGGACGTTCCGGAGCAGTCCGGTCTCGAAGAGATCTTCGAGGAGATCAGCCCGATCGAGGACTTCTCGGGCACCATGTCCCTCTCGTTCCGCGACCACCGGTTCGAGCCGCCCAAGTACTCCGAGGAGGAGTGCAAGGACAAGGACATGACCTACTCCGCCCCGATGTTCGTCACGGCGGAGTTCATCAACAACGACACCGGTGAGATCAAGAGCCAGACGGTGTTCATGGGCGACTTCCCGCTCATGACCGTCAAGGGCACCTTCATCATCAACGGCACCGAGCGCGTCGTCGTGTCCCAGCTGGTCCGCTCCCCGGGCGTCTACTTCGACCGGTCCGTCGACAAGACCACCGACAAGGACCTCTTCGGCTGCAAGGTCATCCCGTCCCGCGGCGCCTGGCTGGAGTTCGAGGTCGACAAGCGCGACTTCGTCGGCGTCCGCATCGACCGCAAGCGCAAGCAGGGCGTCACCGTCCTGCTCAAGGCGCTGGGCTGGACCACCGACCAGATCCTGGAGCGGTTCGGCCAGTACGAGTCCATCCGCAACACGCTGGAGAAGGACCCCACGGCGGGCACCGACGACGCGCTGCTGGACATCTACCGCAAGCTGCGCCCCGGAGAGCCGCCCACGAAGGAGTCGGCCCAGGCGCTGTTGGAGAACCTCTACTTCAACCCCAAGCGCTACGACCTCGCCAAGGTCGGCCGCTACAAGATCAACAAGAAGCTCGGCCTCGACGCCGACTACACGCAGGGCACGCTGACCGAGGACGACATCGTCGCCACGATCGACTACATGGTCCGCCTGCACGCGGGCGAGGTGGAGAAGGAGACCGTCAACGGCCTCCGCCCGATCGAGACCGACGACATCGACCACTTCGGCAACCGCCGCCTGCGCACCGTCGGCGAGCTCATCCAGAACCAGGTCCGCCTGGGCCTGGCCCGCATGGAGCGCGTCGTCCGCGAGCGGATGACCACCCAGGACGTCGAGGCGATCACGCCGCAGACCCTGATCAACATCCGCCCCGTCGTCGCCTCCATCAAGGAGTTCTTCGGCACCTCGCAGCTGTCCCAGTTCATGGACCAGACCAACCCGCTCGCGGGCCTGACCCACAAGCGCCGCCTCTCGGCGCTGGGTCCGGGCGGTCTGTCCCGTGAGCGCGCGGGCTTCGAGGTGCGCGACGTGCACCCCTCCCACTACGGCCGCATGTGCCCGATCGAGACCCCCGAGGGTCCCAACATCGGTCTGATCGGCTCCCTGGCGGGCTACGGGCGGGTCAACTCCTTCGGCTTCGTGGAGACCCCGTACCGCAAGGTCATCGACGGGCGCATCTCCGACCAGGTCGACTACCTGACCGCGGACGAGGAGGACCTGTACGTCATCGCGCAGGCCAACACGCCGCTGAACGCCGACGGCACCTTCGCCGAGGCCGGCGTGCTCGTGCGCCGCAAGGGCGGGGAGTTCGAGCAGGTCAGCACCGACGAGGTCGACTACATGGACGTGTCGCCGCGCCAGATGGTGTCGGTCGCCACCGCCATGATCCCGTTCCTGGAGCACGACGACGCCAACCGCGCGCTCATGGGCTCCAACATGCAGCGCCAGGCCGTGCCGCTGCTGCGCGCCGAGTCGCCGTTCGTCGGCACCGGCATGGAGTACCGCGCCGCGACCGACGCCGGTGAGGTCATCCTCAACGAGAAGGCCGGCGTCGTCGAGGACGTCACCGCCGACTACGCCACGATCATGGCGGACGACGGCACGCGCAAGACGTACCGCATGGGCAAGTTCCAGCGCTCCAACCAGGGCACCTGCTTCAACCAGCGGCCGATCGTCAGCGAGGGCCAGCGGGTCGAGGCCAACCAGGTCCTCGCCGACGGGCCCTCCACCGACCAGGGTGAGATGTCGCTCGGCAAGAACCTGCTCGTGGCCTACATGTCCTGGGAGGGCCACAACTACGAGGACGCGATCATCCTCTCCCAGCGCCTGGTGCAGGACGACGTCCTCTCCTCGATCCACATCGAGGAGCACGAGGTCGACGCCCGCGACACCAAGCTGGGCCCGGAGGAGATCACCCGCGAGATCCCCAACGTCAGCGAGGAGGTCCTGGCCGACCTCGACGACCGGGGCATCATCCGGATCGGCGCCGAGGTCGTGGACGGCGACATCCTCGTCGGCAAGGTCACGCCCAAGGGCGAGACCGAGCTGACCCCGGAGGAGCGCCTGCTGCGCGCCATCTTCGGCGAGAAGGCCCGCGAGGTCCGCGACACCTCCCTGAAGGTGCCGCACGGCGAGACCGGCAAGGTCATCGGCGTGCGCGTGTTCAGCCGCGAGGAGGGCGACGAGCTCGCCCCCGGCGTCAACGAGATGGTCCGCGTCTACGTGGCCCAGAAGCGCAAGATCACCGACGGTGACAAGCTCGCCGGCCGCCACGGCAACAAGGGCGTCATCTCCAAGATCCTGCCGCAGGAGGACATGCCCTTCCTGGAGGACGGCACCCCGGTCGACATCATCCTCAACCCGCTGGGCGTGCCCGGCCGGATGAACGTCGGCCAGGTCCTGGAGGTCCACCTCGGGTGGCTGGCCAAGAACGGCTGGCTGGTCGAGGGGGTGGAGGAGGAGTGGCAGAAGTCGCTCCACGCGATCGGCGCGGCCGAGGTCCCGCCGAACTCGCGCGTGGCCACCCCGGTCTTCGACGGCCTGCACGGTGACGAGCTCAGCGGCCTGATCCAGTCGGTGCGCCCGAACAAGGACGGCAACCGCCTCATCAACAAGGACGGCAAGGCGCGCCTGTTCGACGGCCGCACCGGCGAGCCGTTCGCCGAGCCGATCTCGGTCGGCTACAAGTACATCCTCAAGCTCCACCACCTCGTGGACGACAAGATCCACGCGCGCTCCACCGGCCCGTACTCCATGATCACCCAGCAGCCGCTGGGCGGTAAGGCGCAGTTCGGCGGTCAGCGCTTCGGTGAGATGGAGGTCTGGGCGCTGGAGGCCTACGGCGCCGCCTACGCGCTCCAGGAGCTGCTCACCATCAAGTCCGACGACGTGGTGGGCCGGGTCAAGGTCTACGAGGCCATCGTCAAGGGCGAGAACATCCCCGAGCCGGGTATCCCTGAGTCCTTCAAGGTGCTCATCAAGGAGATGCAGTCGCTCTGTCTGAACGTGGAGGTGCTGTCCAGTGACGGTATGTCCATCGAGATGCGGGACAGTGACGAGGACGTCTTCCGCGCGGCGGAAGAACTGGGAATCGACCTGGGGCGGCGAGAGCCCAGCAGTGTCGAAGAGGTCTAACTTCCGCGGATTTCGAGAGCAGGGGACGAATTAAGTGCTCGACGTCAACTTCTTCGACGAGCTGCGGATTGGCCTCGCCACCGCCGACGACATTCGCCAGTGGTCGCACGGCGAGGTCAAGAAGCCCGAAACCATCAACTACCGGACCCTCAAGCCCGAGAAGGACGGACTCTTCTGCGAGAAGATCTTCGGTCCGACCCGGGACTGGGAGTGCTACTGCGGCAAGTACAAGCGCGTCCGCTTCAAGGGCATCATCTGTGAGCGCTGCGGCGTCGAGGTGACCCGTGCCAAGGTGCGCCGCGAGCGGATGGGCCACATCGAGCTGGCCGCTCCCGTCACGCACATCTGGTACTTCAAGGGCGTGCCCTCCCGCCTGGGCTACCTGCTGGACCTGGCTCCGAAGGATCTCGAGAAGATCATCTACTTCGCCGCCTACATGGTCACGTGGGTGGACACCGAGGCCCGTGAGCGCGACCTCCAGTCCCTGGAGGCGCGGATCTCGGTCGAGAAGCAGCACCTCGAGCAGCGCCGCGACTCCACCATCGAGGAGCGGCACCGCAAGCTCGAGGCCGACCTGGCCGAGCTCGAGGAGCAGGGCGCCAAGGGCGACGCGCGCCGCAAGGTCCGCGAGGGCGCCGAGCGCGAGATGCGCCAGCTCCGCGACCGTGCCCAGCGCGAGATCGACCGCCTCGACGAGGTCTGGAACCGCTTCAAGAACCTCAAGGTCCAGGACCTCGAGGGCGACGAGATGCTCTACCGCGAGATGCGGGACCGCTTCGGGAAGTACTTCCGCGGCGGCATGGGCGCCCAGGCCATCCAGGACCGGCTCGCCAACTTCGAGCTGGACGTGGAGGCCGAGAAGCTCCGCGAGACCATCCGCACCGGCAAGGGCCAGAAGAAGGCCCGCGCCCTGAAGCGGCTCAAGGTCGTCTCGGCGTTCCTCAACACCACCAACAGCCCCATGGGCATGGTGCTCGACTGCATCCCGGTCATCCCGCCGGACCTGCGTCCGATGGTGCAGCTGGACGGCGGCCGCTTCGCGACCTCCGACCTCAACGACCTGTACCGCCGCGTGATCAACCGGAACAACCGCCTCAAGCGGCTGCTCGACCTCGGCGCGCCCGAGATCATCGTCAACAACGAGAAGCGGATGCTCCAGGAGGCCGTCGACGCGCTGTTCGACAACGGCCGCCGCGGACGCCCGGTCACCGGTCCCGGCAACCGGCCGCTCAAGTCGCTGTCCGACATGCTCAAGGGCAAGCAGGGCCGCTTCCGCCAGAACCTGCTCGGCAAGCGCGTCGACTACTCCGGCCGTTCGGTCATCGTCGTCGGCCCGCAGCTGAAGCTGCACCAGTGCGGTCTGCCCAAGCAGATGGCCCTGGAGCTCTTCAAGCCGTTCGTGATGAAGCGCCTGGTCGACCTGAACCACGCGCAGAACATCAAGAGCGCCAAGCGCATGGTGGAGCGGTCCCGCCCGGTCGTGTGGGACGTCCTCGAAGAGGTCATCACCGAGCACCCGGTGCTGCTCAACCGCGCCCCGACGCTGCACCGCCTGGGCATCCAGGCCTTCGAGCCGCAGCTGGTCGAGGGCAAGGCCATCCAGATCCACCCGCTCGTCTGCACGGCGTTCAACGCCGACTTCGACGGCGACCAGATGGCCGTGCACCTGCCGCTGTCCGCCGAGGCCCAGGCCGAGGCGCGGCTGCTGATGCTGGCGACCAACAACATCCTCAAGCCGTCCGACGGCAAGCCCGTGACCATGCCCACCCAGGACATGATCATCGGCCTGTACTACCTGACGACGGAGAAGGCCGACGCCAAGGGCGAGGGCCGCGCGTTCCGCTCCCCGGCCGAGGCGATCATGGCCTACGACCTGGGCGACCTGGACCTGCAGGCGAAGATCCGCCTGCGGATCGCCGACGGCGCCCCGGCCCCGAAGGACTGGACGCCGCCGGAGGGCTGGCAGCAGGGCGACGTGTACGTCCTGGAGACGACCCTGGGCCGGTACCTCTTCAACGAGACCACCCCGGTCGACTACCCGTACGTCAACTTCCAGGTGGGCAAGAAGCAGGTCTCGGTCCTGGTCAACGACCTCGCCGAGAACTACCCCAAGGTCCAGGTCGCCACGACCCTGGACGCCCTGAAGGACGCGGGCTACCACTGGGCGACCCGGTCCGGCCTGACCATCGGCATCGAGGACGTCGTCGCGCCTCCGCGCAAGACGGAGATCCTCGAGGGGTACGAGCGCAAGGCAGACAAGATCCAGCGCGAGTACGACCGCGGTCTCATCACCGACGACGAGCGCCGCCAGGAGCTCACCGAGGTGTGGACCCAGGCCACCGCCGAGGTCGCGCAGAACATGGAGGACAACTTCCCCGCCGACAACCCGGTGTGGATGATGGTCCAGTCCGGCGCCCGAGGCAACCCGATGCAGGTGCGCCAGATCGCGGGTATCCGCGGCCTGGTCTCCAACACCAAGGGTGAGACGATCCCGCGTCCGATCAAGTCCTCCTACCGCGAGGGCCTGTCGGTGCTGGAGTACTTCATCTCCACGCACGGCCAGCGCAAGGGCCTGGCGGACACCGCCCTGCGCACCGCCGACTCGGGTTACCTGACCCGTCGTCTGGTGGACGTCGCGCAGGACGTCATCGTCCGCGAGATCGACTGCGGCACGGACCGTTCGATCTGGCACGAGATCGGTGAGAAGAACGCCGCCGGCGCCGTCGTGCGCAAGCACAACGTCGAGAACACCGGTTTCGGCCGCACCCTCTCCGAGGACGTGACGGGGCCGGACGGCAAGCTCGTCCTGCCCGCGCTCAGCGACACCTCCGAGCAGAACATCGACAAGCTGATCGCGGCCGGTTTCACCCGCGTGCGCATCCGCTCGTCGCTGACCTGCGAGGCCAAGATCGGCGTCTGCACCACCTGCTACGGCCGCTCCATGGCGACCGGCAAGCCGGTGGACGTCGGCGAGGCGATCGGCATCATCGCGGCGCAGTCCATCGGTGAGCCCGGCACCCAGCTGACCATGCGTACCTTCCACATGGGCGGTTCCGCGGGTCAGGACATCACGCACGGTCTGCCCCGTGTCCAGGAGCTCTTCGAGGCCCGCATCCCCAAGGGTGTGGCCCCGATCTCCGAGATGGAGGGCCGGATCCGGATCGACGACACCGAGAAGAGCCGCAAGATCGTCGTCATCCCCGACGACGGCACGGACGAGATCGCCTACCCGGTCCCGATGCGTGCGCAGCTCCTCGTCAGCGACGGCGACCACGTCACGGTCGGCCAGCAGCTGATCCAGGGTGCGATCAACCCGCACGAGGTTCTTCGCATCCAGGGCCCGCGCGCGGTGCAGCAGCACCTCGTGTCGGAGGTCCAGGAGGTGTACAAGTCGCAGGGTGTGTCCATCCACGACAAGCACATCGAGATCATCGTCCGCCAGATGCTCAAGCGGGTGAACATCCTGGAGTCGGGCGACACCGAGCTCCTGCCCGGCGAGATGGTCGAGCGTCCGAAGTTCGAGCGGATCAACCGCCGCGTCGTCTCCGAGGGCGGACAGCCCGCGGCCGGACGCCCGGTGCTGCTCGGGATCACCAAGGCCTCGCTGGCCACGGAGTCCTGGCTGTCGGCGGCCTCCTTCCAGGAGACCACCCGGGTGCTCACCGAGAACGCCATCCACGGCAAGAGCGACCCGCTGCTCGGCCTCAAGGAGAACGTCATCATCGGTAAGCTCATCCCGGCCGGTACCGGTATTCCGCAGTACCGCAACATCCGGGTGGAGCCCACCGAGGAGGCGAAGGCCTCGATGTACTCGGTCTCCGGGTACGAGGAGCCGAGCGAGTACACCTTCGGTCAGGGGTCCGGCGAGGCCGTCCCGCTGGAGGAGTACGACTTCGGGCCGTACAACCGGTAAGAGCGGTTTGAACTGACGGCGGCGGCCAGCCACTCCCGACCGGGAGTGGTGCCGCCGCCGTTCGGCGTAGAGGGTCCGCGCACGGCGGACGGGGAGACGGCGCTACTGCGCTGGCGGGAGAGGCATGACTGAACACGGGGGCGGACGGGACTCCGGTGCGGGGGACTGGTTCAAGCCGAGCGAGAACCGCTACCGCACGCAGTCGGAGTACCAGGACCCGCTCGAGGGTGAGGAAGCCGACGAGGGCGCCGAGACGGTGTTCCCCGACAGCGGCGGCTACACGGGGCTGAGCGCGTCGCGCCCGGCCCTGGTCGAGCCGTACCCGGAGGCGCTCGGCGGTCCGCCGTCCGGCGCCTCGCACCCGATCTCCTACCCGGGGGCGGGGCAGTCGGCGTACCAGCCGCTGACCCGGGTGCCGGGGGAACCGGAGGAACCGAGCCTGCCCAGCGTCGCGGCCAGCGCCGAGGTTCCCCTGCCCTCCGAGGACCCGGGCGAGGAACCGGCCGGCCGCATGGACTCCTGGGCCGCGCCCCGGACCGACCCGGCGGCGGGCGGCGCCGAGGCGCCGGCCGGTCCCGGTGACGCCTGGACCGCGGGCCGGGACGAGCCGGAGGCGCCCGCACCGGGCCCACGGGGAGGGGAGGGCTTCCCGGACACCGGGTACGCGTCGCCCGACCGCGCCTCCGACGCCTGGAGGAGCGAGGCGCCCCTCGACGGGTCGCACGACCCGTCCGCCTGGGACGCCCCCGCGGCCCGGCCCGAGGGTTCCACGGCGTGGGACCCCGAGGGCGCGCGCGGTCCCGCCGCGTGGGACGCCGGCGCCCCGGCGGGCGGATCCGACGTGTACGCGCGGGACGCCTGGAGCGATGCACCTGCAGACCGCTCCGACACCCGCGGGCAGGACGCGTGGCGTACCGACGTCCCCGGGGACGGTCTCGGCGACGGCGGTCCCGAGGCGTGGGCCCCGGCCCGCGACGCCGACGCACGGACCCCGGAGCCGTCGGACGACGCGCGCCCGTGGGACGAAGCACCCGCGGGCGGGCACGGCCGCGAGGCCCCGGGGAACCGTACGGAGGGTTCCACGGCGTGGGACCCCGAGGGCGCGCGCGGTCCCGCCGCGTGGGACGCCGGCGCCCCGGCGGGCGGACCCGACGTGTACGCGCGGGACGCGTGGACCCCGGACGCCCCTGCGGCCCCCGCAGGGGACCCGTGGGGCGCGGACGGCCCGGTGGGCCGCTCGGAGGACCGGGAGCAGGACCGCTGGTCCCCGGACGTCCCGGTGGGCGGTTCCGCCCCCTCCGGCGCAGACGCGCCCGTGACCGGCCCCGCGGCGACCGACGCGCGCCCGTGGGACGAGGCCCCCGAGGTGGAGGACGGCCGCGAGGCGTGGTCCCCCTCCCGGGGAGCCGACGCCTGGACCCCGCAGCCCCCGGCCGACACGCGGTCGTGGGAGCCGGACCCCGCCCTCGGCGGGATCGGTGAGCCCCTCCGGGACCCGTGGGGCGCGGACGGCCCGGTGGGCGGTTCCGCCCCCTCCGGCGCAGACGCGCCCGTGACCGGCCCCGGGACGGGCGACGCGCGCCCGTGGGACGACGGGCCGTCCGGCGGCGCGGACGCCCCCTGGACGCCCCCGGCCGACGCCGGGGACCGCCCCTGGGACACCGGAGCCCCCGCGAACGGGGACCGCCCCTGGGACGACGCGCCCTCCGGGTACGGCCCCGTCGGCGGCGCGGACCGCGCCTGGGACGAGGACCGGGGCGCCACCGCCTGGGGCGCAGGCCCCGAGGACCGGCAGGGCCCCGAGGGACCGGGCGGCCGGTCCCCCGTCGGCGACACGGCCCCCGCGGCCCCGCTCTGGGACGACGAGCTGTCCGACGACCGCCGACCGTCCGCGTGGGGCGCCGACGCCCCCTCGGACGGCACGGCGGGACCGGAGCACGACTCCTGGGACGCGGCTCCCCGCCACGAGGCCCACGGGGCGCCCTCCGGCGGCCGTGCCGCCGACGGCCGCTCGTGGGACGACGACGAACTCGGCTCGGACTCCTGGGGGCCGGCCGCCGACCGCGGCGCCGCCGCAGGAGAGGACCGTGACGCCGCCGCAGGGCCGCGGAACGGCGGTCGCGGGTCCGCGGCCGACACCGGCGGCCTGGACTCCTGGGCGCCCGCCAGGGAGACCGCCGACGCGTGGTCCGGCGCGGGGACCGACGAGTCGTGGACCGACGGCTACGACGACGAATTGTCACCGCCCGCCCCCGCTCCCGCCCCGGCCCCCGACCCGGGCGAGTTCGGGTCGGGGAGCGGCAACACCTGGGCGTTCGACCGCAACGACCCCCGCCTCCCCGACATCGTCCGGGAGGCGGAGGAGCGCCGGCGCGAGTCCGCCAGGTCCTCCGACACCGGGACCTGGGGAGACGACGGCACGGACGGGGACGCCCCCTCGGCCTGGGCGGACGACGACCGGCTGCGCGACGGGGCCCCGGGCGGGGAGCGGACCGGCGGCGCGCCGTCCGCTGAGGACCCCCTGGCGGCCATCGCGGACATGCAGTCGCGCGCCCGCTCCCGGGAGGCCGAGGGATACGCGGACGAGGCGTTCGCGGACGAGGGGTACGACGACGAGGGGTACGACGACGGCCCGGTGCGCCGGGGCGGTCCCGGGGAGGACGGCGTCCCCGACGGCGCCACCCAGGTCTTCGAGGCGCCGAGCATCCCCGAGGACACCTGGGACCACGACGAGCCGGAGCCGGCGGGGGAGAGCGAGTACGACGACGGCTTCACCCCGGCGGACTACGGCATGCCGGAGGCCCCGGCCTCCCGCAGGCGCCGCAAGGACCCCATCGCCGAGGAGTTCCCCGGCTTCGTGGACCGTCCCCTGGGCGGGGAGCCCGGCGACCCGTACCCCGGCTACGACAGCATCGACTTCCTGCCGGACACGGAGAAGGGGGCGACCGTCACCCTGTGGCTGGGCATCGCCTCGCTGCTCCCCGGCATCGGTCTGGTCACAGCTCTGCTGGCGCTCCTGATCACGGGGCCCAAGGCCAAGAAGGCGATCCGCGCCTCGCGCGGGGAGCTCGACGGCCTCGGACTGATCACCGTCGGCACGGTGTTCGCGGTGGTCGGCATCCTGGTGACGGTGATCTCCGTCGCCATCTGGCTGGTCCTGTAGCGCCGCGGCCGCTCCTCCAGGACAATGTTCCGGGGGAGCGGCCGCATGCCCGGGCCGCCCGCCGACGGTCTCCGGGGGAACCCGGGGCGAAACGACTCCGGGAGCGCGTAGACTGGCGGTGACCCACGGCTACGCGAGAACCGGTTCCATGATTCTCGCCATGTCGCACGCCGTTTTGACCGCCCAGACGGTAAACGGTAGCCTGTGTGATTGTGCCCGTGAGTCGACGGGTCACACGTGCGTGTGCGGCGCCTCGGTCCCACCAGTTGAGGACGTAAGGCGCGCCGCGCAGGTGAACCCCCTCCCATGATCGGCCTCCGGCCGGGTGTGATCGGTTTTTTGCCGTGCGCGACAACCAGCGCGACACGCCCGACCACGGGGGTCGGGGAGGTTCGGGAAATTCAGCAGGTCAATAGCGATATCGGCTACGAGAACCGGCGTAGGTCACGAGGAAGACGGAGACGCGGTGCCCACCATCCAGCAGCTGGTCCGCAAGGGCCGACAGGACAAGGTCGCAAAGAACAAGACCCCGGCGCTGAAGGGGAGTCCGCAGCGTCGTGGTGTGTGCACGCGTGTCTACACCACTACGCCGAAGAAGCCGAACTCCGCTCTGCGTAAGGTCGCTCGCGTCAAGCTGAGCAGCGGCATCGAGGTCACGGCCTACATCCCCGGCATTGGTCACAACCTCCAGGAGCACAGCATCGTGCTCGTTCGCGGTGGTCGTGTGAAGGACCTGCCGGGCGTCCGCTACCGAATTGTCCGCGGCTCGCTCGACACCCAGGGTGTCCGGGGCCGCAAGCAGGCGCGTAGCCACTACGGCGCCAAGAAGGAGAAGTAAAGATGCCGCGCAAGGGCCCGGCGCCGAAGCGCCAGCTCATCACCGACCCGGTCTACGGCTCGCCGCTCGTCACCGCACTGATCAACAAGGTGCTGCTCGACGGCAAGCGCTCCATCGCCCAGAGCGTCGTCTACGACGCCCTCGAAGGCGCTCGCGAGAAGACCAGCCAGGACCCGCTCGTCGTTCTGAAGCGCGCCCTGGACAACGTCAAGCCCGCGCTCGAGGTCCGCAGCCGCCGTGTCGGTGGCGCGACCTACCAGGTGCCGGTCGAGGTTCGCGCCTCCCGGTCCACCACGCTGGCCCTGCGCTGGCTGGTCTCCTACGCGCGTCAGCGCCGTGAGAAGACCATGACCGAGCGTCTGATGAACGAGCTGGTCGACGCCAGCAACGGTCTCGGCGCGGCCGTCAAGAAGCGTGAGGACACGCACAAGATGGCCGAGTCGAACAAGGCCTTCGCCCACTACCGCTGGTAACCCCGCGGCGATTCGATTCCTTGAGACCGAGGGAAGACGAGCCTCATGGCTGCTAAGACTGCGCTTGACCTGGCCAAGGTCCGCAACATCGGGATTATGGCCCACATCGACGCGGGCAAGACCACCACGACTGAGCGGATCCTCTACTACACCGGTGTGACCCACAAGGTGGGTGAGGTCCACGATGGCGCCGCCACGATGGACTGGATGAAGGAGGAGCAGGAGAGGGGTATCACCATTACCTCGGCTGCTACCACCACCCACTGGGACGACCACACCATCAACATCATCGACACGCCCGGCCACGTCGACTTCACGGTCGAGGTCGAGCGGTCGCTGCGTGTCCTCGACGGTGCCGTCGCGGTGTTCGACGCCAAGGAAGGCGTCGAGCCCCAGTCCGAGCAGGTCTGGCGTCAGGCTGACCGCTATGGCGTTCCGCGTATCTGCTTCGTCAACAAGATGGACAAGATCGGCGCCGAGTTCCAGCGCTGCGTCGACATGTTCCGTGAGCGCCTCGGCGCGAACGCCATGCCGATCCAGCTGCCCATCGGCGCCGAGAGCGACTTCAAGGGCGTCGTCGACCTGGTCCGCATGAAGGCCTACGTCTGGAACGACGAGGCCGCGCTCGGCGAGATGTACGACACGATCGACATCCCCGAGACCCACGCCGACGCCGCCCGCGAGGCCCGCGAGAAGTTCATCGAGGTGCTCGCCGAGGCCGACGACGAGATCATGGAGCTGTACCTGGAGGGGCAGGAGCCCACCCTGGAGCAGGTGGTTCCGGCGATCCGCCGCGCGACCATCGCCGGTACCGCGATCCCGATCGTGTGCGGCACCGCGTTCAAGAACAAGGGCGTCCAGCCCCTGCTCGACGCGGTCACCGCTTACCTCCCCTCGCCCCTGGACGTGGACGCCATCGAGGGCCACGACCCCAAGGACGAGACCGAGGAGACCAAGCTCGCCCGCAAGCCGAGCGTCGACGAGCCGATGTCCGCCCTGGTCTTCAAGATCATGAGCGACCCGCACCTGGGCAAGCTGACCTACGTGCGCATCTACTCCGGCGTCCTCGAGACCGGCACCCAGGTGCTGAACAGTCTCAAGGGCCGCAAGGAGCGGATCGGCAAGATCTACCGCATGCACTCCAACAAGCGTGAGGAGATCGGCGAGGCCGGCGCGGGCGACATCGTCGCGGTCATGGGTCTGAAGGACACCACGACCGGCGAGACGCTGTGCGACCAGTCGGCTCCGATCGTCCTGGAGTCCATGACGTTCCCGGCTCCGGTCATCGAGGTGGCCATCGAGCCCAAGACCAAGAGCGACCAGGAGAAGCTGGGCATCGCGATCCAGCGCCTCGCGGACGAGGACCCCTCGTTCCAGGTCGCCACGGACGACCAGACCGGCCAGACCATCATCTCCGGTATGGGCGAGCTGCACCTCGAGGTCCTCGTCAACCGCATGCGCGACGAGTTCAAGGTCGACGCGAACATCGGCAAGCCCCAGGTGGCCTACCGAGAGACCATTCGCAAGAAGGTCGAAGGCCACGTCTACACCCACAAGAAGCAGACCGGTGGGTCGGGCCAGTTCGCCAAGGTCAAGATCGACGTCGAGCCCCTCGTCGTCGAGAGCGGCGACGCTTCCGGCTACGAGTTCGTCAACGCGGTCACCGGTGGCCGTATCCCGCGGGAGTACATCCCGTCGGTCGACGCCGGTGCCCAGGAGGCCGCCGAACTGGGTGTGCTCGCGCACTACCCGCTCGTCGGCGTCAAGGTGACGCTCCAGGACGGTCAGTACCACGAGGTCGACTCCTCGGAGATGGCCTTCAAGACCGCGGGTTCGATGGCCTTCAAGGAGGCCGTCAAGCTCGCCAAGCCGACTCTTCTCGAGCCGGTCATGGCAGTGGAGGTCACCACCCCTGAGGAGTACATGGGTGACGTGATCGGCGACCTGAACTCCCGTCGTGGACAGATCCAGTCCATGGACGAGCGTTCCGGCGTCCGGATCGTCAAGGCCCAGGTGCCCCTCTCCGAAATGTTCGGCTACGTGGGTGACCTGCGCAGCCGTACCCAGGGTCGCGCCAACTACTCGATGGTGTTCGACTCCTACGCGGAGGTTCCGTCCGCTGTCGCCCAAGAAATTGTGGCGAAGGTTCGCGGCGAGTAGCCGCGAACACGTAACCAGCCCGCTCCCCGTCCACGCGGGGGGCGAGCACCAGATAGCTCTGTACGTCTAGGAGACATCCAGTGGCGAAAGCAAAGTTCGAGCGGACTAAGCCGCACGTCAACATCGGCACCATCGGTCACATCGACCACGGCAAGACCACGCTGACCGCGGCCATCACCAAGGTGCTGCACGACGCGTACCCGGACCTGAACCCGTTCACGCCGTTCGAGGACATCGACAACGCTCCCGAGGAGCGCGAGCGCGGTATCACGATCTCCGTCGCCCACGTCGAGTACCAGACCGAGGCGCGTCACTACGCCCACGTCGACTGCCCCGGCCACGCCGACTACGTGAAGAACATGATCACGGGTGCGGCGCAGATGGACGGCGCGATCCTGGTCGTGGCCGCCACCGACGGCCCGATGCCGCAGACCAAGGAGCACGTGCTCCTGGCCCGCCAGGTCGGCGTGCCCTACATCGTCGTGGCCCTGAACAAGTCCGACATGGTGGACGACGAGGAGATCTTCGAGCTCGTCGAGCTCGAGGTCCGTGAGCTCCTCAGCGAGTACGAGTTCCCCGGCGACGACGTTCCCGTCACCAAGGTCTCCGCGCTCAAGGCGCTGGAGGGCGACGAGGAGTGGGGCAAGACCGTCCTGGAGCTCATGGGCACCGTGGACACCTACATCCCCGAGCCCGAGCGTGACACCGACAAGCCGTTCCTCATGCCCATCGAGGACGTCTTCTCGATCACCGGTCGCGGCACCGTCGTCACCGGTCGTATCGAGCGCGGCATCGTCAACGTCAACGAGACCGTCGACATCGTCGGTATCAAGGACGAGAAGCAGACGACCACCGTCACCGGTGTCGAGATGTTCCGCAAGCTGCTCGACCAGGGCCAGGCCGGCGACAACGTCGGGCTGCTCCTGCGCGGCATCAAGCGCGAGGACGTCGAGCGCGGCCAGGTCGTGATCAAGCCGGGCACGACCACCCCGCACACGGAGTTCGAGGCCAACGTCGTCATCCTGTCCAAGGACGAGGGCGGGCGCCACACGCCGTTCTTCAACAACTACCGTCCGCAGTTCTACTTCCGCACCACGGACGTCACGGGCGTCGTGACGCTGCCGGAGGGCACGGAGATGGTCATGCCCGGTGACAACACCGAGATGACCGTCAACCTGATCCAGCCGGTCGCCATGGAAGACGGTCTGCGGTTCGCCATCCGCGAGGGTGGCCGTACCGTGGGCGCCGGTCGCGTCACGAAGATCCTCAAGTAGTACGCATGCCGGGGGCGGCCCCCTGAGGAGCCGCCCCCGGCGTGGTGGGCGGGCCGTGTCCGCACGGCCCACCCACCCACACACAAGACGTCATCGGGCACTGTGACGGTGACGCACCGCAGGGGCAAGCCCTGTTGCGGTTTCTCAAGGGAATAGGGGCTCACGGCCACACGGCGGATTCCGTCAGGCCTGGGCTTCTGTGACCGGGACAGCTCACCGTTACGGACACTGAAGCGAAGGACGAACAGGCCACATGGCGGGACAGAAGATCCGCATTCGGCTAAAGGCCTATGACCACGAGGTCATCGACAGCTCGGCGCGCAAGATCGTCGAGACTGTGACGCGAACTGGCGCACAGGTCGCGGGCCCGGTGCCGCTGCCGACGGAAAAGAACGTTTACTGCGTTATCCGATCGCCGCACAAGTACAAGGACTCGCGCGAGCACTTCGAGATGCGCACCCACAAGCGGCTGATCGACATCATCGACCCCACGCCGAAGACGGTCGACTCGCTCATGCGACTCGACCTGCCGGCTGGTGTTGACATCGAGATCAAGCTTTAAGGACGCACAGACATGGCCACCAAGCAGATCAAGGGAGTTCTGGGCGAAAAGCTCGGCATGACCCAGGTCTTCGACGACACGGGCAAAATGGTGCCCGTGACGGTTCTGAAGGCCGGTCCGTGCGTCGTGAGCCGCATCCGGACTCCGGACACCGACGGCTACTCGGCCGTCCAGCTGGGCTACGGGCAGATCAACCCGCGCAAGGTGAACAAGCCTCTCGGCGACTACCTGCGCAAGAACGACCTGACCCCGCGCCGGCACTACGTCGAGGTCCGCACCACCGACGCCTCCGAGTACACGCTCGGCCAGGAGGTCGCCGCGGACAGCTTCGAGAGCGGCCAGACGGTCGACGTCACGGGCAAGAGCAAGGGCAAGGGCTTCGCGGGTGTGATGAAGCGTCACGGCTTCCGTGGCCTCTCCGCCTCGCACGGTACCCAGCGCAAGCACCGCTCGCCCGGTTCCATCGGCGGCTGCGCCACGCCCGGCCGCGTTTTCAAGGGCATGCGGATGGCAGGGCGCATGGGCAACGTGCGCAAGACCGTCCAGAACCTGACCGTTCACTCCGTGGACGCGGAGAAGGGCCTCATCCTGGTCAAGGGTGCTGTGCCCGGTCCCAACGGCGGTCTGGTGCTCGTCCGCACCGCTGTGAAGGGGGACAAGTAAGCCATGGCCCAGATCGAGGTCAAGAACCCCGAGGGCGCCGCTCAGGGCAGTGTCGAGCTGCCGGAGAGCGTCTTCGCCCAGCAGGTCAGCATTCCGCTCCTGCACCAGGTCGTGAACGCCCAGCTGGCCGCGGGCCGCCAGGGCACGCACTCCACCAAGACCCGCGGCGAGGTTCGCGGCGGTGGCAAGAAGCCGTACCGCCAGAAGGGCACCGGCCGGGCCCGCCAGGGCTCCATCCGCGCCCCGCAGTACACCGGCGGTGGCACGGTCCACGGACCGCAGCCGCGCGACTACAGCCAGCGGACCCCGAAGAAGATGAAGGCCGCCGCCCTGCGCGCTGCCCTCTCCGACCGGGCCACGCACGGCCGTATCCACGTCATCAGCCACTTCGTGGCCGAGGACGCGGACAGCAAGCTCACGCAGAACGCTCTGAAGGCGCTCCGCCAGGTCACCGGGTCCGACAAGGTCCTGGTCGTCCTGGCCCGCGACGACGAGCACAACCGGCGCGCCCTGCGCAACCTCGAAGAGGTGCACATCCTCGACGCGGACCAGGTGAACACCTACGACGTCCTCTACTCGGACGACGTGGTCTTCACCGAGGCGGGCTACGCCGAGTTCCTGGCCCACGCGGCCGGCGCCTCCAAGGCCGCTCAGTCCGAGGAGGACGACCAGTGAGGATCGCCGACCACCGGGACATCATCATCGAGCCGGTGATCTCCGAGAAGAGCTACGGGCTCATGGACGAGAACAAGTACACGTTCATCGTCAAGCCCGACGCCAACAAGACCCAGATCAAGATCGCGATCGAGAAGATCTTCGAGGTGAAGGTCACGAGCGTGAACACGATCAACCGGAAGGGCAAGCGCAAGCGGACCCGTTTCGGTTTCGGGAAGCGTCCTGACACGAAGCGCGCGATCGTCGGCCTCGCCGAGGGCGACCGGATCGACATCTTCGGTCGGTGACCTTTCCGGGTCTGACCGCTACACACCAAGCAACACGTAAAGGAATGCGCGAAGAAGATGGGCATTCGTAAGTACAAGCCGACGACACCGGGTCGTCGCGGTTCCAGCGTGAGCGACTTCGTCGAGATCACGCGCTCGGAGCCGGAGAAGTCCCTGGTGCGTCCTCTGCACTCCAAGGGCGGGCGCAACGGCCACGGCCGGATCACGACCCGCCACCAGGGCGGCGGCCACAAGCGCGCCTACCGCGTGATCGACTTCCGTCGTCACGACAAGGACGGCGTGCCGGCCAAGGTCGCTCACATCGAGTACGACCCGAACCGCACCGCTCGCATCGCACTGCTCCACTACGTGGACGGTGAGAAGCGCTACATCCTGGCACCCGCCGGTCTCAAGCAGGGCGACAGGGTCGAGAACGGCCCCCAGTCCGACATCAAGCCCGGCAACTGCCTCCCGCTGCGCAACATCCCCACGGGTACGTTCGTGCACGCGGTCGAGCTGAAGCCGGGTGGTGGCGCCAAGCTGGGCCGCTCCGCCGGTTCCCAGATCCAGCTCCTCGCCAAGGAGGGCCGTTACGCCACGCTGCGTATGCCCTCCGGCGAGATGCGCATGGTGGAGGTCACCTGCCGTGCCACCGTTGGTCAGGTCGGCAACGCCGAGCAGTCCAACATCAACTGGGGCAAGGCCGGTCGTAACCGCTGGAAGGGCAAGCGCCCGACCGTCCGCGGTGTCGTGATGAACCCGGTCGACCACCCGCACGGTGGTGGTGAGGGCAAGACCTCCGGTGGACGACACCCGGTCAGCCCCTGGGGCAAGAAGGAAGGCCGGACCCGGGCCAAGAACAAGGCCAGCGACAAGCTGATCGTGCGGCGTCGGCGTAGCGGTAAGAAGAAGCGGTAAGGAGCACGTCTGATGCCACGTAGCCTTAAGAAGGGTCCCTTCGTCGACGACCACCTCATCAAGAAGGTGGAAGTTCAGAACGAGAAGGGGACCAAGAACGTCATCAAGACGTGGTCCCGGCGGTCCATGATCGTCCCGGAGATGATCGGTCACACGATCGCCGTCCACGATGGCCGCAAGCACGTCCCCGTGTTCGTGTCCGAGTCGATGGTCGGCCACAAGCTCGGTGAGTTCGCTCCCACGCGTACTTTCCGTAGCCACGTCAAGGAAGACCGCCGTAGCCGCCGTTAGCGGTTGCAGCAGGAGAAAGAACCATTTCTCCACGGTGAGTGGAGATGAATTTCCGTGAGCGAGGGAAAAGCGATGGGAACGAGGGCACAGGCACGGTTCGTCCGTGTTACGCCCCGGAAGGCCCGCCGGGTGGTGGACCTTATTCGCGGGTTGCCCGCTGACGAGGCACAGGCGGTGCTCCGGTTCGCGCCCCAGTCGGCGAGCGAGCCTGTTGGCAAGGTGCTGGCTAGTGCCATCGCCAACGCTGAGCACAACGACAAGCTGGACCGCGAGACGCTGGTGGTCGAGGGCGCATGGGTGGACGAGGGTCCGACCCTGAAGCGCATTCGACCGCGAGGCTTCGGCCGCGCCTTCCGGGTGACCAAGCGTACGAGCCACATCACCGTGGTCGTCGCTGAGCGCTCGGGCGCCTCGTCCAAGACGAAGGAAAGGACCCGATAGTGGGGCAGAAGGTAAACCCGCACGGGTTCCGCCTCGGCATCACCACCGACTTCAAGAGCCGCTGGTACGCCGACAAGTCCTACAAGGACTACGTCAAGGAAGACGTTGCGATCCGTCGGATGCTGACCCGCGGCATGGAGCGCGCGGGCATCTCCAAGGTCGAGATCGAGCGCACCCGTGACCGTGTCCGCGTGGACGTCTACACCGCCCGGCCGGGCATCGTCATCGGCCGCCGCGGCGTCGAGGCCGATCGAATCCGGACCGACCTGGAGAAGCTGACCGCCAAGCAGGTTCAGCTCAACGTCTTCGAGGTCAAGAACCCCGAGGTCGACGCGCAGCTCGTCGCCCAGGGCGTCGCCGAGCAGCTGAGCAGCCGTGTGGCCTTCCGCCGCGCGATGCGCAAGGCGATGCAGAGCGCGATGAAGAGCGGTGCCAAGGGCATCCGTATCCAGTGCGGCGGACGCCTGGGCGGGGCTGAGATGTCCCGCTCGGAGTTCTACCGCGAGGGCCGGGTCCCGCTGCACACGCTCCGCGCCGACATCGACTACGGCTTCTTCGAGGCCCGTACGACGTTCGGCCGCATCGGCGTCAAGGTGTGGATCTACAAGGGTGACGCACCCGCGACCCGCGCCGAGCGCGAGGCGGCCCAGGCCGCCCAGCGTTCCGCCGGTGGCGGTGGCGGCGGTGGCGGCGGTCAGCGCCGCGAGCGCCCGCAGCGTCGTCGTCGTGGCGGTGCCGGCGGCGGTCAGCCGCAGAACACCGAGGCCAAGGCTCCGGCCGAGTCCGCGAAGCCCGAGGGGAGCTGACCAGTGCTTATTCCTCGTAAGGTCAAGTACCGCAAGCAGCACCACCCGGATCTGCGCGGTAAGGCCAAGGGTGGAACGACGGTCACTTTCGGCGAGTACGGCATCCAGGCTCTGGAGTCGGCCTACGTCACCAACCGTCAGATCGAGTCCGCTCGTATCGCTATGACGCGTCACATCAAGCGTGGCGGCAAGGTGTGGATCAACATCTTCCCGGACCGTCCGCTGACGAAGAAGCCCGCCGAGGTCCGCATGGGCTCCGGTAAGGGTTCACCCGAGTGGTGGGTCGCGCCGGTCAAGCCCGGTCGCGTGATGTTCGAGCTGTCGGGCGTGCCCGAGGACATCGCCAAGGAGGCGATGCGCCGTGCCATGCACAAGCTCCCGATGAAGTGCAAGTTTGTTAAGCGGGAGGGGGAGTGATGGCGAAGTCCGTGACTGCCCATGAGCTCCGGGACCAGTCCGTCGAGGACCTGGTCGCCAAGCTCAAGGAAGCCAAGGAAGAGCTCTTCAACCTCCGCTTCCAGGCCGCCACCGGCCAGCTCGACAACCACAGCCGGCTGCGTACCGTCAAGCGCGAGATCGCGCGGATCTACACGGTCATGCGTGAGCACGAGCTGGGCATCGCCCCGCTGTCTGGTGAGTCGGCTGAGGAGACGAAGGAAGCAGCCGAATGAGTGAGAACCAGACCGCGACCCGCAACTACCGCAAGGTGCGCGAGGGCTACGTCGTCAGCGACAAGATGGACAAGACCGTCGTTGTCGAGGTCGAGGACCGCATCAAGCACGCCATGTACGGCAAGGTCATCCGTAGGACGACCAAGTACAAGGCGCACGACGAGGCGAACTCCTGTGGCGTCGGCGATCGGGTCCGAGTGATGGAGACCCGGCCGCTCTCCGCGACGAAGCGTTGGCGCGTCGTGGAGATCCTGGAGAAGGCTAAGTAACCCCAGCCTGCGTTTGGCGGCCGACACGCGTTGTCGGCCGCCAGCGCGAGGGGTGAGACCACCTAGCCGTGCGGCAGTGGACCGCACGCATCACATCAGGAGCAGACGTGATTCAGCAGGAGTCGCGACTCAAGGTCGCCGACAACACGGGTGCCAAGGAGATCCTCACCATCCGTGTTCTCGGTGGCTCGGGTCGGCGCTACGCCGGGATCGGCGACACGATCGTCGCCACGGTGAAGGACGCCCTGCCTGGCGCTGGAGTCAAGAAGGGCGACGTCGTCAAGGCCGTTGTCGTGCGCACCGTCAAGGAGCGCCGCCGGCCCGACGGCTCCTACATCCGCTTCGATGAGAACGCTGCCGTGCTCATCAAGGACGGTGGGGACCCGCGAGGCACCCGCATCTTCGGCCCGGTGGGCCGCGAGCTGCGTGACAAGAAGTACATGCGCATCATTTCGCTGGCGCCGGAGGTGCTCTGAGCGATGAAGATCAAAACTGGCGACGAGGTCATCGTCCTCGCCGGCAAGGACAAGGGTGCCACCGGCAAGGTCGTCAAGGCCCTGCCGAAGGAAGACCGTGTCGTCGTCGAGGGCGTCAACCTGGTCAAGAAGCACAGGAAGGCGAACCCGGCGGGCGGCCAGCAGGGCGAGGTCGTCACGAAGGAGGCCCCGATCCACGTGAGCAACATCGCGCTCGCCGAGGACGGCAAGCCCTCCCGGGTCGGCTACCGCTTCGAGGACGACGGAACCAAGGTTCGCGTCTCCCGTCGCACCGGTAAGGACATCTGATGACGGTTACCAACGACATCACGGCCCCTCCGATGCCGCGGCTCAAGGAGAAGTACCGTAACGAGATCGTCGCTGCCCTCAAGGAGGAGCACGACATCGCCAACATCATGCAGGTCCCCGGTCTCACGAAGATCGTGGTCAACATGGGTGTCGGCGAGGCGGCTCGTGACGCGAAGCTGATCCAGGGCGCGATCGCCGACATCTCGGCGATCACCGGCCAGAAGCCTCGGATCAACCGGGCCAAGAACTCCATCGCGCAGTTCAAGCTGCGCGAGGGCCAGCCGATCGGCGCCAGCGTCACGCTGCGCGGCGACCGGATGTGGGAGTTCCTCGACCGGCTGCTCTCGCTGGCTCTGCCCCGTATCCGGGACTTCCGCGGCCTTTCCCCGAAGCAGTTCGACGGGAACGGCAACTACACCTTCGGTCTGACCGAGCAGGTCATGTTCCACGAGGTGGACCCGGACAAGGTCGACCGGCAGCGTGGGATGGACATCACGGTTGTCACCACGGCCACGACCGACGAACAGGGCCGCAGCCTGCTCAAGCGGCTCGGTTTCCCGTTCAAGGAAGCCTGAGGGGTAAGCACACATGGCTAAGAAGTCCCTGATCGCCAAGGCGCAGCGGAAGCCGAAGTTCAGCGTCCGCGCGTATACTCGATGCTCTCGGTGCGGCCGTCCGCGCGCCGTCTACCGGAAGTTCGGCCTCTGCCGCATCTGCTTCCGCGAGATGGCGCACCGCGGCGAGCTGCCCGGTATCACCAAGTCGAGCTGGTAGTTTCCGGCGGGGCCGACCAGGCGCTCACTCCCTGAGGAGGGCGCACTGGGTTCGGCCCCCCGAACCGCCACCCCCTTGGTGGCTCGACAAGTGTCCGTGACCGCCCGACGCGGTCAGCGGTCCAGCAACATCCAACCATCAGGGCACGGCAGTCCCGCGAGGGACAGCGGTGCCCACGACCACGCCGTAGGTCCGTTTGTGCACCTCCACGGGGAGACCCGTGGGAGGGCAGGCTCTGGGAAAGCCCGCACTCGGAAACCGCGGTGAGGAAGGGCCAGTCGGCCATGACGATGACCGACCCGATCGCAGACATGCTCACGCGTCTGCGTAACGCGAATTCGGCTTACCACGACACCGTGGCGATGCCGTATTCCAAGATCAAGGCGCACATCGCCGAGATCCTCCAGCAGGAGGGCTTCATTCAGGGCCACCGGACCGAGGAGGCCCCTGTGGGCAAGAGCCTCGTCCTGGACCTGAAGTACGGCCCCACCCGAGAGCGTTCGATCGCGGGCATCCGCCGGGTCTCCAAGCCCGGTCTGCGGGTGTACGCCAAGAAGGAGAACCTCCCGCGCGTGCTGGGTGGCCTCGGTGTGGCGATCATTTCGACGTCCGGTGGCCTGATGACTGACAAGCAGGCCAAGAAGCGCGGCGTGGGCGGCGAAGTCCTCGCCTACGTCTGGTAGAGGGAGAGACTGAAGCATGTCGCGAATCGGTCGACTGCCGCTCTCGGTCCCCAAGGGCGTCGAAGTCACGATTAACGGGCAAGACGTCACTGTCAAGGGGCCGAAGGGCGAACTGAAGCACACCGTCGCCGAGCCGATCACCGTCTCCTTCGAGGACGGGGTCGTCACGGTTGCGCGTCCCGACGACAAGCCGGAGAACCGGTCGCTGCACGGTCTGACCCGTGCACTGGTCGCGAACCTCACCGAGGGTGTCTCCAAGGGCTACACGAAGACGCTGGAGATCCACGGCGTGGGTTACCGCGTCCAGGCCCGCGGCTCCAACCTGGAGTTCTCGCTGGGCTACAGCCACCCCGTCGTGGTCGAGCCCCCGCAGGGCATCACCTTCCGCGTGGAGAAGCCGACGATCCTCCACGTGGAGGGCATCGACAAGCAGCTGGTGGGCCAGGTCGCCGCGAACATCCGCAGCCTGCGCAAGCCGGACCCGTACAAGGCCAAGGGCGTGCGGTACCAGGGCGAGCACATCCGCCGCAAGGCCGGAAAGGCTGGTAAGTAGCCATGGGTATCACCGTGCGCAAGCGGACCTCCAAGAGCGCGACCTCCCGTGCGCGCCGCCAGTTCCGCGTCCGCAAGAAGGTCGTGGGCACCGCCGAGCGTCCGCGTCTGGCCGTGTTCCGGTCCTCCAAGCACATCGTCGCGCAGGTCATCGACGACACCAGGGGTCACACCCTGGTCGCCGCCTCCAGCGTCGAGGCCGACCTGCGCGGTGCCGAGGGCACCAAGTCCGACAAGTCCGCCAAGGTCGGTCAGCTCATCGCTGAGCGCGCCAAGGCCGCTGGGGTCTCCGCCGTGGTGTTCGACCGCGGCGGCAACCAGTACGCCGGCCGTATCGCCAAGCTCGCCGACGCGGCGCGCGAGGGCGGGCTGGAGTTCTAGCGATGACCTCTGTACTGGGCAAGATCAACCACGAGAAGAGGAACCACTGATGGCTGCAGCACCGCGGCGCGGCGCCGGTGGCGAGCGGCGTGATCGCCGTGACGATCGCCGCGGCGGCGCCGCAGACAAGGGTGTCTCCTACATCGAGAAGGTCGTGACCATCAACCGGGTCGCGAAGGTCGTCAAGGGCGGCCGTCGCTTCTCCTTCACCGCTCTCGTCGTCGTCGGTGACGGCAACGGGATGGTCGGTGTCGGTTACGGCAAGGCCAAGGAAGTTCCGGCCGCGATCGCCAAGGGTGTCGAGGAGGCGAAGAAGAACTTCTTCCGCGTCCCCCGCATCCAGGGCACCATCGTGCACCGGGTCCAGGGCGAGGACGCCGCTGGCGTCGTCCTGCTCCGTCCGGCCGCTCCGGGTACCGGCGTCATCGCCGGCGGCCCCGTGCGCGCCGTGCTGGAGTGCGCCGGCATCCACGACATCCTGAGCAAGTCGCTCGGGTCGTCCAACCCGCTGAACATCGTGCACGCCACCGTGGCGGCTCTCAAGGGGCTCAACCAGCCCGAGGAGATCGCCGCCCGCCGTGGCCTGCCGATCGAGGACGTCGCCCCGGCCGCCATGCTGCGTGCTCGTGCTGAGGCGAAGGCAGGAGCCTGACCATGGCCAAGCTCAAGATCACGCAGACCCGCTCCAAGATCGGCGGCAAGGTGAAGCAGCACGCTGCTCTCCAGTCGCTCGGCCTGGGCCGGATCGGCAAGTCCACCGTCCGTGAGGACCGCCCTGAGGTTCGCGGGCAGATCACGATCGTCGCGCACCTCGTCTCTGTCGAGGAGGTTGCCGAATGAGCGACTACAACCCCGACGAGCTGCTCAAGCTGCACCACCTGCGGCCCGCTCCGGGCGCCAACAAGGCCAAGACCCGCAAGGGCCGCGGCGAGGCGTCCAAGGGCAAGACCGCGGGCCGGGGCACCAAGGGCACCAAGGCTCGTAACACCGTCCGTCCCGGCTTCGAGGGCGGGCAGATGCCCCTCATCCGCCGGGTGCCGAAGCTCAAGGGCTTCAGCAACGCGCGGTTCAAGACGACCTACCAGGTCGTCAACCTGGACAAGCTGAGCGAGCTGTTCCCCGAGGGTGGCGAGGTCACCGTCGAGGCCCTGGTCGCCAAGGGCGCGGTTCGCAAGAACCAGCTCGTCAAGGTTCTGGGCACCGGTGAGATCACCGTCGCCGTGCAGGTGAGCGCGAACGCGTTCTCCGCCTCGGCGAAGGAGAAGATCGCCGCTGCCGGTGGCTCCGTCACCGAGCTGTAGGGGTCTACCCCGAAATGCGCAACTGGGGGCGTCCGCCCGGCAGGTCAGTGAAAGACCGGCCGGCGGGCGCCCCCGTGTGTTGTGAGAAGTGATCGTTATGACTCACGACCGCAACTGCCGCGTGATGGCTGTTACAGTTCCATCTGTTTGAGCTCCCCGCTTGACGTACTGTGAATACTTCCGAGCAACGGGCGACTGCCCGCTGCTGACGTTCTACGACGATTCAGGATCGGCCGCGATGTCTGGAACCCGTTCCGCCGCCGAAGCCGCGCAGGAGGAGACGTGCTAGGTGCGTTCGTCCGTGCATTCCGCACGCCCGACCTGCGTAACAAGCTGCTGTTCACACTGTTCATCCTGACGATCTTCCGTCTGGGGTCGGTGATTCCCGCTCCGGGGATCGACTCCGCGGCGATCCGGGAGCAGATGGAGGCGGTCACCGCCGCAGACCAGAGCGGTGTGTACGCGCTCGTGAACCTGTTCAGCGGCGGCGCGCTGTTGCAACTGGCGGTGTTGGCGCTCGGGGTCATGCCGTACATCACCGCGAGCATCATCATCAACCTGCTCACGGTGGTGATCCCCCGCCTGGAGGCCCTCAAGAAGGAGGGCCAGTCGGGGCAGAGCAAGATCACCCAATACACCCGCTACCTCACGCTGATGCTCGCGGTCCTGCAGGCCACCAGCATCGTCGCCATGGCCAGGACGGGCGCCCTGTTCCAGGGGGCCATCCCGGTCAGCACCTACATGCCCAACCAGGACATCCTGACCCTGGTGACGATCGTCTTCGTGATGACCGCCGGCACCGCCATCGTCATGTGGTTCGGCGAGCTGATCACCGAGCGCGGCGTGGGCAACGGCATGTCGCTCCTGATCTTCACCCAGGTCATCGCGATGTTCCCGTCCTCCATCATGGGGCTCTTCGAGGAGCGCTCCATCTGGGTCTTCACCCTCATCTGCATCGCGGGCCTCGTGCTCGTGGCCGCGGTGGTCTTCATGGAGCAGGCGCAGCGCCGCATCCCGGTGCAGTACGCCAAGCGCATGGTGGGACGCCGCATGTACGGCGGAAGCTCGACCTACATCCCGCTGAAGGTCAACCAGGCGGGCATCATCCCCGTGATCTTCGCCTCCTCGCTGCTGTACCTCCCGCAGCTGGTCGTCGGACTGGTCGGCCAGGACTCCACGAACCCCGTGGTGACCTTCATCCAGACCTACTTCCTGTCCGGCACGCACCCCGTGTACCTGGCGACCTTCTTCGTCATGATCATCGGGTTCGCGTTCTTCTACGTGGCGATTACGTTCAACCCCACTGAAGTCGCCGACAACATGAAGAAGTACGGTGGGTTCATCCCGGGTATCCGACCGGGGCGTCCGACCGCCGAGTACCTCGACTACGTCCTGACGAGGCTGACGACCCCCGGATCCCTGTACCTGGGTGTGATCGCTCTTCTCCCGATGGTCGCGCTCGGCGCCACCGGCGCCAACGCGAACTTCCCCTTCGGCGGGACGAGCATCCTGATCATGGTCGGTGTCGGGCTGGACACGGTGAAGCAGATCGAGAGTCACCTCCAGCAGAGGAACTACGAAGGTTTTCTGCGATAAATGCGAGCAGTATTGGTGGGGCCGCCTGGGGCCGGCAAGGGCACCCAGGCCCAGATCCTCGCGTCGGAGCTGTCGATCCCGAAGGTGTCCACCGGTGACATCTTCCGGGCCAACGTCAGCGGTGGCACGGAGCTTGGCAAGAAGGCCAGGGAGTACATGGACCGTGGCGACCTCGTCCCCGACGAGGTCACGAACGCCATGGTCAAGGACCGACTGGCGCAGGACGACGCCGCTGTGGGCTTCCTGCTCGACGGCTTCCCCCGCAACGTCCCGCAGGCCGAGACGCTCAAGGGCATCCTGGCCGACCTGAAGACGCACCTGGACGTGGTCCTGGAGCTGAGGGTGGACGAGGACGAGGTCGTCAAGCGCCTCTCGGGGCGCCGCTCGTGCCCCGAGTGCGGCCGCGTGTACCACGTGGAGTACGACGCCCCGAAGTCCGAGGGCGTGTGCGACCACGAGGGCGCCGCGCTGTACCAGCGCGAGGACGACCGCGAGGAGACCATCAGGCACCGCCTGAAGGTCTACCGCGAGCAGACCGCGCCGCTGGTGGAGTTCTACGAGCGCGAGGGGCTGCTGGCGACCATCGCCGCCACGGGCTCCGTGGCCGCGGTGACGGCCCGGGCCAAGGCCGCGATCGAGGAGCAGGCCCGAAAGGCCAGTTCCTGATGTTTCGGAAGGCGGAGCCGGACGTGCAGATCAAGACGCCGGAACAGATCGCCAAGATGAGGGCGGCGGGCCAGGTCGTGGCCCGCGCCCTGGACACCCTCCGGGCCGCTGTGCGGCCCGGAGTGTCCACACTGGACCTCGACTCCGTGGCGGAGAAGGTCATCCGCGACGCGGGCGCCGTGCCGTCCTTCAAGGGCTACCACGGCTTCCCCGGGTCCATCTGCGCCTCGGTCAACGAGGAGGTCGTCCACGGCATCCCCAGCGCCGAGCGGGTGCTGGCCGAGGGCGACATCGTCTCCATCGACTGCGGCGCCATCCTGGACGGCTGGCACGGGGACTCGGCGATCACCGTCGCCGTGGGCGAGGGCCGGCCCGAGGACCTCCGCATGATGGAGGTCTGCGAGGAGTCCATGTGGCAGGGGATCGCGCAGATGCGGCCGGGCAACCGCCTGGGCGACATCGGCTTCGCGATCGGCGGCCACATCTCCGCGAACGGCGGCTACGGCAACGTCCGCGAGTACGGCGGCCACGGCATCGGCACCGAGATGCACATGGACCCGCACGTCCTCAACTACGGCAAGCGGGGCCGCGGGCTGAAGCTCGTCGAGGGCATGTGCCTGGCGATCGAGCCGATGACCACCCTGGGCCGCCAGGACGTGCTCCAGCTGGACGACGGCTGGACGGTGGTCACGAAGGACGGCAAGAGGGCGGCGCACTTCGAGCACACGGTCGCGGTGACCGCAGAGGGCCCCGTGGTCCTGACCGCTCGTGAGTCCAACCGCGATAAAATCACTCATATGGGGTTCGTCCAGCCAACCTGGTAGCGGCCCCGCCCCACGCGCACCGCGCGCGGGACGCGACCACTCACGGGTGAAGATCGAGGTGCGCGCAGTGTCCGACCCGGTGCCGTCGATACGAACGTCCGACTCCGAGCGCGACCGTGTCGCGCAGCTCCTCCAGACGCACTTCGCGCAGGGCCGGCTCGACCACGAGGAGTTCACCGACCGGCTCGGCCGCGTCTACAAGTCCCGGACGGCGGACGAGCTGGCCACGGTCACCCGCGACCTGCCCGAGCGCGATCTGGCGGACCTGCACGGGGCGTCCCCCCTCCAGGAGGAGCCCCTGATCGCGCCGCCGATCAGCATGCGGGACCCGGCGCTGATGGTGCCGTGGATCCTGTACGCCGGGGTCAACGTCCTGTGCTTCGTGATCTGGCTGATCCTCTTCCTCACCACCGACTACAACTACCCGTGGTTCCTGTGGGTGCTGGGGCCGTGGGGCATCGTGATGAGCGTGGTGACCTTCGGGGTCCTGGCCTCGCAGCGCAGCCACCCCGGCGGCGACCACTCGCCGTAGGCCGGCCTCCGGGCGGTCGCGGTCCGGCCCTCCCCGGCGCCGGCCCCGTCCGCCCGGCCAGGGACGCCGCACGGGGAAGAAAGCGGCCACCGGAGGCGTTGTCGGGGGCGCCCCCGAACGCGGCCCGGGGCGCGGAGCGGCGCCGGTTCCCCCTGCGGGGGCGACGGTATAGGGTTCTCTGCCCGCCGGTCAGAAGCACTTGCCCGAAGGCGATAGACTGTCACTGCCCATACGCGGGCTGTTGGGTCAGTCTGCCTTCTTTGTGCCACGTCTTCCCATCGACGTACGCCCTTGCAGTTGACCTGAACTACCAGTGTGTCCTGGCGTCGACGACATCCGGCCCGTACGGTGTCGCCGGGGCCGTCGCGTTGTGCGAGGCCACTGGGGTCGCGTCGGGACTGTCCTGATCAACCAATCGATGAGCGAGGCGTGGAGGACATGGCAAAGAAAGACGGCGCCATCGAGATCGAGGGTTCCGTTGTCGAGTCCCTACCCAACGCTATGTTCAAGGTAGAGCTCGACAACGGGCACCAGGTTCTTGCCCACATCAGCGGCAAGATGCGGATGAACTACATCCGTATTCTCCCCGACGACCGTGTCGTCGTGGAGCTGAGCCCGTACGACCTCACGCGCGGGCGCATCGTTTACCGCTACAAGTAGCCCGTCGTGGGCCGCACGGCCCAGGATGAGTGATGTGATGAGTTCGGAGTCACCATGAAGGTCAAGCCGAGCGTGAAGAAGATCTGCGCGAAGTGCCGCGTGATCCGTCGCAACCGTCGGATCATGGTCATTTGCTCGGACCCGCGGCACAAGCAGCGTCAGGGCTAACAGCCCCCGCAGCTCGCCGCGGCTTCTGAACCGCGACAACCCGGCAAGGGAAGGACTTCCCTCCCGGGCGCAGTACAAACGAAAACCTGTTCCGATTCCCGGCGCCGACGAGGCCCGGGGACAACCCCCGGTCGGAGGCCGGGGCCTCGTCGATTGGGCGACGAGAGGGTGGAACGGGGCAGACCTCCGGGGCATGGATATGGAGTCTCGCCCACATGGCACGTATTGAAGGCGTTGACCTCCCTCGCGACAAGCGGGTGGAGATCGCTCTCACGTACATCTTCGGGATCGGCCGCACCCGCGCGCTCGAGACCCTGAAGCAGACCGGCGTCGACGGCAACACGCGCGTCCACCAGCTGTCCGAAGAGGACCTGGTCAAGCTGCGCGAGTGGATCGGCGCGAACTACCAGGTCGAGGGCGACCTGCGCCGCGAGGTGCAGGGCGACATCCGTCGCAAGATGGAGATCGGTAGCTACCAGGGCGTCCGCCACCGTCGCGGGCTCCCGGTCCGCGGTCAGCGCACGCAGACCAACGCGCGTACCCGCAAGGGCAAGAAGAAGACCGTGGCCGGTAAGAAGAAGGCCGGTAAGAAGTAGTCCGCTCGGACTGTCGACCGCGTCCGAGAACAGCAACGGACCGATGATCTCTGGGAGTTTCGCTAATGCCGCCTAAGGGCCGTCAGGGTGCCGCGCGCAAGGTGCGCCGCAAGGAAAAGAAGAACATTGTCCACGGACACGCTCACATCAAGAGCACGTTCAACAACACGATCGTGAGCATCACCGACCCGACCGGTGCCGTGATCGCGTGGGCAAGCTCCGGACAGGTGGGCTTCAAGGGCTCGCGCAAGTCGACGCCGTACGCCGCGCAGATGGCCGCCGAGGCCGCTGCCCGTCGCGCGCAGGAGCACGGCGTCCGCAAGGTGGACGTCTTCGTGAAGGGCCCGGGCTCCGGCCGGGAGACCGCCATCCGCTCGCTCCAGGCGACCGGCCTCGAGGTGGGCTCCATCCAGGACGTCACCCCGGTTCCGCACAACGGCTGCCGTCCGCCGAAGCGCCGCCGCGTCTGATCGGCAGCGCGTGCCCGCGGCCCCGGCCGGCAGGGCACCGTGCCGTGCTTGATCCCGCGCGGTCCCCGCTGGGGCCCGCGCGGGCTGGGTAGTAATCCGAGTAGTGGACACCGCCGTTCCGGCGGAACGTCCATCCGGTGGCCGTCATATAGCGGTCGGCCATGTGGAAGGGAAAACACGGACCATGTTGATCGCACAGCGTCCCACGCTCGCCGAGGAAGTCATCTCGGACCTGCGCTCGAGGTTTGTCATCGAGCCGCTGGAGCCCGGTTTCGGCTACACCATCGGCAACTCGCTCCGGCGCACCCTGCTGTCCTCCATCCCCGGCGCGGCTGTCACCAGCATCCGCATCGAGGGCGTCGAGCACGAGTTCACCACCGTGCCCGGTGTCAAGGAGGACGTCACGGAGATGATCCTCAACCTCAAGGGCCTGGTCGTCAGCTCCGAGCACGACGAGCCCGTGCTGATGTACCTGCGCAAGCAGGGCCCCGGCGTCGTCACCGCGGCGGACATCGCTCCGCCCGCCGGCGTCGAGGTGCACAACCCCGAGCTGCACATCGCCACGCTCAACGGCAAGGGCAAGCTGGAGATGGAGCTGACGGTCGAGCGCGGCCGCGGCTACGTCTCGGCCACGCAGAACAAGCAGGCCGGCCAGGAGATCGGTCGCATCCCGATCGACTCCATCTACTCGCCGGTCCTGCGTGTGACCTACAAGGTCGAGGCCACCCGTGTCGAGCAGCGCACCGACTTCGACCGCCTGATCGTCGACATCGAGACCAAGCCGGCCATCCGTCCCCGTGACGCGGTCGCCAGCGCGGGCAAGACCCTGGTCGAGCTGTTCGGTCTGGCGCGCGAGCTCAACGTCGACGCCGAGGGCATCGACATGGGCCCGTCGCCGACGGACGCCGCCCTCGCGGCGGACCTGGCGCTGCCCATCGAGGACCTCAACCTGACGGTGCGCTCGTACAACTGCCTCAAGCGGGAAGGCATCCACAGCGTTGGTGAGCTGGTCGCCCGCTCCGAGCAGGACCTGTTGGACATCCGCAACTTCGGTGCGAAGTCCATCGACGAGGTCAAGCAGAAGCTCATCGACATGGGCCTGTCCCTGAAGGACTCCCCGCCCGGATTCGACCCCAGCACGGCGGCCGACTCCTACAGCTCCGACGACGACGAGGGCGAGTCCTTCGTCGAGACGGAGCAGTACTAACCGACCTTCGTCGCCCACATGGTCCACGGCCGAGTGCGGCCGCGGATCGCATCACTAGGAGAACGACACCATGCCCACGCCTACCAAGGGCGCCCGTCTGGGTTCCGGGCCCGCTCACGAGCGGCACATCCTGGCGAACCTCGCGACCTCGCTGTTCCAGCACGGCCGCATTCGCACCACCGAGGCCAAGGCCAAGCGTCTGCGCCCGTACGCCGAGAAGCTGATCACCCTCGGCAAGCGCGGTGACCTGCACGCCCGTCGCCAGGTTCTCACCAAGATCACGGACAAGTCCGTGGTGCACGAGCTGTTCACCGAGATCGGCCCGCGCTTCGAGAACCGTCCCGGTGGCTACACCCGGATCACCAAGATCGGTCCGCGCAAGGGCGACAACGCTCCCATGGCGGTCATCGAGCTGGTCGAGGCGCTGAACGCCCCCGCCGCTCCGGCCGCCGCCCCGGTCGAGGAGCCCGTCGAGGCCCCCGCCGAGGAGACCGCGGCCACGGAGACCGAAGAGGTCGCCGAGACCGACGAGGCCGCCGAGAAGAGCGCCGAGAGCAAGTAGGGCGGATGGCGCGCGCGGGCAGGACCTGTGTGTGCGACCGCTCGCCGAGTGCCCGACCCCTCCGGGGGT
>NZ_JBSHDN010000049.1:0-37494 GCF_053616335.1 Nocardiopsis sp. NPDC055824 | reverse complement strand
GCACGGGGGCGTCCCCTTGCTCCGGACACGGCCCCGCGCCCGCTCCTTCCCCACCCGGTTCCGGAAACCGGATCCTGTGGGCACGGAACCCGGGGGCCGACCGCCACCGCGCCGGCCGGAGGGGGGATCGTGGACGGGCCCGGTGGCACGCCCGGGAAGTACGGGGCGAGGCGGGCGGGACGGCACCGTCCGAGAGCACCGGGAGGGTAGTGAGTGACCAACGGGATGGCGGGAGACGGCTGTGAGCAGAACAGTTCTGGTGACCGGCGGTACCAAGGGCATCGGGCTCGGCATCGCCAAGGGGTTCGCGGAGGCCGGGGACCGGGTGGTGATCATGGGCCGCGACGAGGCCAGGACCCGTGAGGCCGCCGAAGGCGTCCCGGGAGCGCGGTGGGCGGTCGGGGACGTGGCCAGGGCCGCCGACTGCGCCCGCGTGGTGGAGGAGGTCGTGGAGGGCAGCGGCGGGCTGGACGTGCTCTGCGCCAACGCCGGGATCTTCCCCTCCTCGCCGCTGGTGTCGATGGGCGAGGACGAACTCGACCGGGTCCTCGACACCAACGTCAAGGGCACCGTGCTGATGGTGCAGGCCGCGGTGGAGGCCCTGACGGCTTCCGGCCGGGGGCGGGTGGTGATCACGTCCTCCATCACCGGGCCGCTGACCGGGTACGCGGGCTGGTCCCACTACGGGGCCACCAAGGCCGCCCAGCTGGGGTTCATGCGCAGCGCCGCCCTGGAGCTGGCGCCCCTCGGCATCACCGTCAACGCCGTGCTCCCCGGCAACGTGCGCACCGAGGGCCTGGACGACATGGGCGCGGACTACCTCGAACGCATGCGCGCGGCCATCCCGGTCGGACGCGTCGGCGAGATCGAGGACATCGCCGCGGCCTGCGTGTTCCTGGCGAGCGCCGGGGCCTCCTTCATCACCGGCCAGTCCCTCGTGGTGGACGGGGGCCAGGTGCTGCCCGAGGACGGCCAGGCCTTCGGTCGGGCCCCCGGCTCGGACTGACCCCCGCACCCCGAAGCGGGGAACCGCGGCCGGGCCTCCCGCCCGGCCGCGGTCACCGGCCCCGACCGGCCTCCTCCCGCCCCTCGACGCGGTTCCGGAGCGTGCGAACCGCCTAGGAGTGCGCCGTGCGGCGAGCGGCGACGAGCGCCTCCACGCCGTCGAGGAGCAGGCCGAGTCCGAAGCCGAAGTCGCCGTCGTCGATCCACTCGTCACCGTCGCCGAAGGCGTCCTCCCCGACGGCCGCCGCCAGCGCGGGGTAGGTCTCGGTATCGAGGACCTCGGTGAGGATCGCCCCGTACTCCGCCAGTCCGGCGACGGCCTCTTCCTCCCCCGGCGGCTCCGGCCCGCCCGCGCCCAGCGCCAGGCCCGCGTGGCTGACGGCGTAGCCCGTGAGGGTGCTGACGACGTTCATCCTCTCCCCCGCGCCCAGCCCCGTGCCGTCCAGCGCGGCCAGTCCCCGGTCGAGCCAGAGCAGGGACCTCGGCCCCATGGGCGGGGCGAAGCGCGTGATGTGCAGCAGCCACGGCCGGTCGAGCAGGAAGTCCCGGTGGGCGCGGGTCCAGACCGTGAGGTAGTCCCGCCAGCCCGCTCCCGCCGGTTCCGGGGGGTCGGGCGCCGCCGCGTCGGCCATGGCGACCAGCAGCTCGTCCTTGCTGCCCACGTAGCGGTACAGCGACATCGTCGCCACGCCCATGCTGCGGGCGACGCTGCTCATCCGCACCCCGGCCAGCCCCTCGGCGTCGGCGATCGCGAGCGCCGCGGCCGTGATGCCCTCCAGGCTGAGGCTCGGGCGCGGCCCGTGGCGGGACACGGGGTCGCGTCCCCACATCCGCGCCACCACAGGGGGCAGTGCCGGTCCCTCCGCCATGGCGTCTCCGTTCTCTCCCCCGGTCCGCCGCCCGCAGGGCGATCGGCGTCCCGGTCTTGCCCCGAGGATAGAACGATGTACTCTGTACGACGTACAGTGTATTAAGTACTCAATTCAACGCCCCCTGGAGCCCCCTCGATGACCGACACCCGCGCCACGCCGGCCCCCTCCCCCGCCCCGCCCCCGTCCCGGGGGCCGACGAAGGACTCCGAACGCGCGCTCGCCCCCGACCTCGCACGCGGCGCCATGCTCCTGCTCATCGCACTGGCCCACGCGACCGGCCTCTTCTTCGTCTCCGCACACGGCGCCGGTCAGGCGACGGGGGTCGCCGAACGTGCCTTCGAGATCGCCATGTCCACGCTGGTGGACGCACGCGCGATCCCGATGTTCGCGATCATGTTCGGCTACGGGCTGGTCCAGGTCGCGCGACGGCAGGACGCCGCCACCGGCTCCCCCCGGGCGACGCGCGCGATTCTGCTGCGCCGCAACGGCTGGCTGGTCGCCTTCGGGCTGGTGCACGGGACACTGCTCTTCTCCGGCGAGATCCTCGGGGCGTACGGCGTGCTGGGCCTGCTGTTCACACTCGTGCTGCTGCGCCGCAGCGACCGCGTGTACCGCGCCCTCCGGTGGATCGGGGGCGTGCTGCTGGTGTACGTCGTGGGCCTCGGCGGCCTGGTCGCCTGGGCCGTCGCCAACGGTTCCGGGGAACCGGCGCCGGTACCGGTCCCGGAGGAGGCGTCCTCCCTGGACGCCGTGACCTACGCGGCCTCCGTCCTCGCACGGCTGAACGAGTGGCCGGTGCACACCGGGCTCATCGTGGCCGGGTACCTGCTGCCGGTCTGGTTCGGCGCGTGGGCGGCCCGGAACCGCGTGCTGGAGGCTCCCGGGGACCACCGCCGGACATTGTGGACGGGCGTCGTCGGCGGTTTCGCCGTCGGTGTCGCGGGCGGGCTGCCTATGGGCCTGGCCAACGCGGGTGTGCTGCACGCCGACGCGTTCGCCGCGACGTGGGTCCAGCTGCTGCACCAGGTGTCCGGGGTGTTCGGCGGCATCGGCTACGTCTCGCTGTTCGGGCTGCTCTCCCTGGCGCTGTCGAGGGCGGGGAGGCCCCGTGGGAACAGCGCCGTCGTCGGCGCGCTGGCCGCGCTCGGCCAGCGCTCGCTGAGCGGCTACCTGTTCCAGTCGGTCGTGTGGGTGGTCCTGGCGTCGCCGTACACGTTGGCGCTCGGCGCCCGGTTCGAGGAGCCGACCCTCTTCGCCGTCGGGTGCGCGGTGGTGGTCTGGCTCGTCAGCGTCGTCGGCGCCGACCTGATGCGGCGCCGCTCCCTGCGCGGCCCGGCCGAGGTCCTGCTCCGGAGGCTCACCTACGGCCGCTCGCGGAAGACCGCCTGAGCCCTTCCGCCGAGTTCCCGCAGCCTGCCTGCCGACCCGACGCAGTGAGGGCTGGGGACCCGTGAGGAGGAGGCGACCCCGACCGGCCCCGACCCGTCCGAGGGGCGTGCCGGCCGCACCGGGCGGGAACCGCGGCCGGTGCGACCCAAGAGCCCCCTCCCCCGATGATCTAGAGGCCCCACCCCCGATGATCTTGTACTTATAGACGTTCTCGACGCCCAACCTCGCTATAAGTACAAGATCATCGGGGGGAGGGGGCGGGGGCGGGCCCCTGCTCTGAGCTGCGCAACCGCCCTGTCCGGGAGTGGCTGATCCCCGGACAGGGCGGTCACGGCGGGCCCCGTCACCACGCACCCCGGTGCCGCAGCAAACCTGCTCCCCACCCCGGTCCGGGTCCCGACCGGCGCCCCTTGACCTCAACTTAAGTTGAAGTTCAAGAATGTCGACCACGTCCACCGACACAGAGGAGAAAGACGTGCGTACGACAAGTGATCCGCCCCAGGGGGCGACCCGACCCGGAGTGCTGTTGGCCGTCGTCATGACGGGTGTGCTGGTCGTGGCCATGTCGATCTCCGGAACGGCGGTGGCCGTCCCGAGCATCGGCTCGGACCTGGGGGCCTCCGGCGCTCCGCTCCACTGGGTGGTGGCCGGGTACAACCTCACCTTCGCCGCGTTCACCCTCGTCTGCGGCTCCCTCGCCGACCTGTTCGGAAGGCGGCTGCTGTTCGCCGCCGGGGCGATCGTCTTCGCGGCGGGCAACGCGGTCGGCGCCCTGGTCGGTGACGTCCTCGTCCTCGACGCCGCCCGCCTGGCCGCCGGTGTCGGCGGTGCCGCGATCATGGCCAGCGGCGGAGCGCTGCTGGCGACCTTCTTCGAGGGGGCCGCGCGAACCCGTGCCTTCGCGGCCATGGGCACCATGGCCGGGGTCGGCATCGCCGTCGGCCCGACCCTGTCGGGGCTGCTGGTTGGGGCCGTGGGCTGGCGGGCGGCGTTCCTCGTCTACGCCGCGGTCGGCCTGCTCATCCTGGTCGGCTCGCTGTTCATCACCGAGTCGCGCGCCTCCGACCGGCCGCGCGTCGACTGGGCCGGGGCGACGACCTTCATCGCCGGTCTGGCCCTGGTGATGTTCGCGGTCATCGAGGCGCCGGAGGCGGGCTGGACGAGCCCGGAGGCGCTCGGCGCCCTGGGCGCCGGGGCGGTGCTGCTCGTGCTCTTCCTCCTCATCGAACGCCGGGTGGCACAACCGGTGCTCGACCTGGCCCTGGTGCGCAACGGCCCGTTCATGGCGTGGTGCCTGGCCACGCTGACCACGTCGGTCGGGTTCCTCGGCGTGCTGGTCTTCCTGCCGACCTACCTCCAAGGGGTCCAGGGGGTGGGCGCCCAGACCGCCGGCCTGATGATGCTCATGCTCACGGCACCGGTCCTGGTGACCCCGCTCCTGGGCGGGTGGCTCATCACCAGGGGCGTTCCGCCCCGGGGGCTGATCATCCTCGCTCTGCTGTTCGTCGCCGGGGGGAACGGCCTGCTCACCGTCCTCCATCCGCAGGTCGGCCCACTGGCGCTGGCCCTGCCCTTGGCCCTGATAGGCACCGGCATGGGCCTGTCGTTCGGCATCACCGACGGCCAGGCGATGACTCTGGTCCCCTCCGCCAAGGCGGGTATGGCGGCGGGCTTCCTCAACACTCTGCGCGGCGGCGCCGAGGCCCTGGTCATCGCCGTCTTCGGGGCCGTGCTGACCAGCGTCGTCGCCGCCCGCACCGGATCGGTCGAGGTCGCCGCACGTGCGACCGCCGGTGACCTGACGGGCCCCGGGTCCGGGGCACTGGCCGAACACCTCACGGCGGCCTGGGACATCGCCTCCTGGGGTGTCGCGGCTCTGTCGCTGGCCGCCACAGCCGGTGTGGCCGTGCTGCTGGCCCGGCGTCGGAAGGCTCCTGGAGGGGAGCGGGACGCCGCCGGGAGGGAGGGCGACGTGGTTCCCGGGTAGGCCCGGAGACGGCGAAAGACACTCGGCGACGCGAGTGTTGCGCGGGGCCTGGTCGGCGTCTCGGGCCTACCCGTGGCGGACGGCGCCGAGGAGCGCTCCCCACTCACGGCCGGACAGGAGGAAGTGCCCGTCCGCAGGGTTCTGGGAGTCGCGGACTACGGCGGTCCCCTCCCCTACGTCAGCGAATTCCACGCAGTTCTCGGTGCGCGCGCCGGAGTAGCTGGACTTGCGGAACATCAGGTGGGGAGTGCTGGCGGCCATCATCGGTGTCCTCCAGTCAATCGAGGCTGCTCGGTGGCCTCTACTCGGCAGAGTACGGCGGGAGAACGTCGGAAACCAGGCACCTACTGGTGCCCTTCCTGTCACCAGGCGGCCGAGGCACGTCCTTCCACAGCCCCTGGAGCAAAACCAGGTTCCTCGCCCGCCACCGGGACGTAGGACGGCCCCGGCTTCTACCGAGGCCGTTGATCGTCCAGACTTCAGAACTGGTCGGAACCGGTCACCTGCCCGATCGGGAACGAGTGGCGGGGACAGCAAGGCGTACTTTCCGGGCATGAGTCCACCGGGGTAGGGTGGTCCGTGGATGAATGCGTAGAAGGCCCCGACCGCGACGGTCGGGGCCTTCTTGCGTCGCGTCTACGCCTGGTCGCGGCGGGCGACGGCGAGCAGGGCCTGCCACGCATGTGTGTCGGCGATCGTCAGATGGCCCAGGTGGCGGTTCTGAGTGTCACGGACGGCTGCGCCGGCCTCCAGGTCGGCGACCTCGACACAGTCACGGGCGGTGCTGCTGTAGCTGGACTTGCGGAAGGTCAGTTCGGTGGATGAATGCATGGTGTGACTTCCTAGTCGGTGATCATCTTCTTCATCATGCGGAGAGAGTCTGCCTGGGACAGAGCGGTCACCTGGAGGTGGCCGAAGACCACCCGGTACTCATCGACCTCTTCGTGCTCCTCCAAGAACAGGCCATCGGTGCGGGACTCCAGGAACACCAGTGGTCCGTCGAGGTCGTCCTGGAAGTCGAGCAGGACGAACGGACCGCTGATACCAGGATGAAGTCCAGCGGTGAACGGAAGCACCTGGATTGTGACGTGGTTGTCCGGGTCTTCCGAGAGGTCGATGAGCCGATGAAGCTGGCTGCTGGCGACCTTCCCCTCTGGCAGACGGCGAAGTACCGATTCATCGACCACGGCCCAGACGGTCGGTGGCTGGTCGCCGGTCAAGACCTCCTGCCGAGCCATGCGGGCTTCGACGATTCGATCTACCTCGGCGGCCGGTCTGGCAAGAGACGCGCGAGCGCTGGCTGCGGCGTACTCCTCTGTTTGGAGTAGGCCAGGCACCACCACGGGCTGCCAAGTGGAGACCACGGACGCCTCGGACTCGAAGCCGACCAGACTGTCCGTGCCGAACACGTCCTTGAACTTGGTCCACCAGCCGCGTTCTCTCGACTGTCTGGCCAGGTTCAGGATCGCTTCGCGCTCGGCGTTCTCGGCCACCTCGTAGTAGTCGAGCAGCTGGCGGATGTTGCCCAGGTCGGGGCGGATCCACTTGTTGCCCTCCATGTGCGCAAGGCGACCGCGCGACCATTCCAGATCGTCGGTGACGACCTCCAGGGTCTTGCCCTGCTCATGCCGAAGGTGGCGCAGCACTGCGGACAGGCGCCGACGGCGCACGGTGGGGCTGATTCTCCTGGTCATCGGGCCTCTCCCCTGGGGTGGTCGTGCCGATCGTATGGCAGAACTTCTCAATCAGGCATCTTTCGGAATCTTGGAATCGGATTCCTGTCATGCTCTTGCAAACTTTAGATTCCTAAGTTCATCATAGGAGGGCATTCATCCGAGCCGCCCTCATCCAGCGGCACCCCGATGAAGGAGGCGCCCTGTGCGCTACCTGAACCCCTCGGCCCTGGTGGCCGCCCGCTACATCGCCTCGGAGGCCATGCGCCGCCGACGACCACGGCGGGCGGCCCGGGTCCGGGCCTACGCCCCCGCCGGCTTCGTGCCCTACGCCCTGACGCCGCACGACATCCTGAACGCGGTCCTGGACGGCCTCCACCGGCTGGAGGTGAGGGCGTCATGATGCCCCCGCACTGCGCCGAGACCTCCCTCGACCGGAACGGCATCCCGCGCTGCTGCGTCATCGAGGCGGGCCACGAGGGCGACCACATGGACCACCAGGCCCGCACCTGGGAACCCCCGAGCACGGTCCTCGCCCGCCTCCAGGAAACCTGGGGCCGCACCCACCGCATCATCTGGACCGGCCGCATGTGGATCGCCACCGCCCACCGCGACGACGTCCACTGGCGCACCGAGGTCGAACCCACCCCGGCCCAGCTGGAGGCGAGCCTTCAGAAGCACTCCCGGCCGCCCGACCGGCCCCGCGCCCGCTCCGCGTCCTCCGCGCCCTCAACGCCTTCCGCGTCTTCCACACACTCCGCGTACCGGGTCCTCGACGTCACCGACACGGGAGGCGCCCCGTGAACCGACAGCGACCGCCCCGACGGGGCCCCGCCCGCATCTGCGCCGACGACGCCCCGCTCACCCCCGAGGAGCAGGCCGCCTACGACCGCCAGGGCGAGCTGATCGCCCTGGAACTGCGCTGGGAGAACGCCCTCCGGGCCGCCGGGCACCGGGTCCCCGCCACCATGGACGGCGTCCGCTGGGGCAACGGCGACAGCAGCCGCGAGGACAGCACCCGGGCCCGCGAGGACGGGTAGCGCCCCGGGAACCCGAGCCGGACGCAGGGCACGGGGCCACCGGGCGACAGCCCGGCGGCCCCGGTCCGCACCCGCTCGTCCTACTTCCGCGACCACCCTCGACTTCGCCGCAACATCCGCCTACGCATACGCTTCGAGCTGGAGAAACGACCGATGACCCCCGTACAGCCCCTCATGGACACCGCCGAGGAACTCCTCACGCCCGGCGAGGTCGCCCGCCTGTTCCGCGTGGACCCCAAGACCGTCACACGCTGGGAGAAGGACGGCCGCCTCACCTCCCTCCGCACCCTGGGCGGTCACCGCCGCTACCCCAGGAGCCAGATCACCGAGGTGCTCAACACCGAACCTGCCGGCGGCGAGGTCGTCCGCGCCCTGGAGAAGGTCCACGCCCTCGCCCTCGAAACCGGCGCGACGGCCGAGGCCGGGCACATCGCCGACCTGATCGGCACACTCCACGGGAACCGGTGACGCCCGCCCGGACGAACCGCTCCACGTCTCCGGATCCACCAGCCCTGGAAAGCGCCATGGACAAGATCTGCCCGAACTGTCTACAGCCCTGGCCCGCCTGCGTGTGCGTGGTCCCCCTCGGACAGGACACCGCCGTCACCGTGTCCTGGTGCCCCTGGCCGCACCCGGTCCTGTCCCAGCAGTTCGGAGGGCCGCTGCTGGAACCCTTCGGCCGGACGGACACCTCGGACCCGCCGAAGGAGTTCTGCCGGGACTGCTCCCAGCCCTGGCCGTCCTGCCGGTGCGAGGGCCGACGCCTCTGACCCCGCAGGACACGGCCGTTCCGCTCTCCCGGCCGGGAGAGCGGAACGGTCCGGGTTCGCCCCCGACCCGGGCTAGGCTAGGCCGAGCGGGCCGTCCGGCGCGGGGACGAAGTGGCGGGCGACGTCCTCGTCGGAGACGGCCTCCAGGGTGTCCGGCACCCACTTGGGCGAGCGGTCCTTGTCGACCACCTGCGCGCGGACGCCCTCCGCCACGTCGGGCGAGGCCAGGGCCGCGCAGGAGACCCGGTACTCCTGTTCCAGGACCGCCTCCAGCCCCGGCAGCTCCCGGGCGCGGCGCAGCGCCGCCAGAGTGACCTTCACGGCGGTGGGCGACTTGGCGAGGACGGTCGCGGCGGCCCGCGCCGCCTCCGGGTCGCCGTGGGCGCGCAGCCGCTCCACGACCTCCTCCGCGGTGTCGGCCGCGTAGCAGGAGTCGATCCAGTGCCTCCGGCCGCGCAGTTCGGAGTCGGGCGCGGCCTCGGCGAACCGGCCCACCACTTCGGCGGCGTCCCCGGCGGAGGCCGCGTCCGCGAGCGCGGCGGCCAGGCCCGGCAGCCGGTCGGAGGGCACGAAGTGGTCGGCCAGGCCCAGGTACAGGGCGTCGCCCGCGCCGACCGACCCGGCGGTGAGGGCCAGGTGGGTGCCGGTCTCCCCCGGCGCCCGGGACAGCAGGTACGTGCCGCCCACGTCGGGCACGAAACCGATCGTGGTCTCGGGCATCCCGAGGACCGTGCGCTCGGTGACGATCCGGACGGACCCGTGCGCGGACACCCCCACGCCGCCGCCCATCACCACGCCGTCCATGAACGCGGCGTAGGGCTTGGCATAGCGGGCGATGTGCGCGTTGAGCAGGTACTCGTCACGCCAGAAGGCCGCGGCGCGCAGGTCCCCGTCGAGGGCGCTGGCGCGGATGGCGCGGACGTCGCCGCCCGCGCACAGGCCGCGCTCCCCGGCGCCGTCGATCAGGACGGCGGAGACCGCGTCGTCGTCCTCCCAGGCTGCGAGGGCGCTCCGGAGGGTGTTCACCATGGCGTGGTCGAGGGCGTTGATGGCGCGGGGGCGGTTGAGCGTGAGGCGGCCGAGGCGGCCCTCCACCCGCGACAGGACCGTGTCCCCGGCGGCTCCGGCGGCGGACATCAGGCGGCCCCCGTCAGGCCGCGGGCGGTGATCGGGTTCATGGTCTCGTTGGTCCCTTCCAGGGTTCGGTGCACCCGCAGGTCGAGGACGATCCTCCCGGTGCCGTACCCGGTGGGGCAACCGCGGCCCCCGCGCGGCGGGAGGGCCCGGTCCGCGGCCGTGGACTCGGCCCGGGCCCCGGCGGCGAACCGTCCGGCCACGGCGCACAGCCGCGCCGGGACACGGGGCCCGGGGTGACCGGGCCCGGCGCGACCGGGAAGAACGACGCCGCCATGCGCACGGTCGGCCGGGAGGGCCGAGGCCGTGGGCATGGCGGCGGGCGGACTGCTCGTGACGGCGCTCGCGGCGTCCCGGGGCAGGAGGACGCGCTACGCGCCCCCCACGCGCCGGTCGGGACGGTGGGCCCGGCCGTCACGGTGGTGCTCGTCGGACGGCTCACCCGTCCCGTGCACGGGCACGGCGGGCGACCGCCGGCCCGGGGCCCGCTCTGCGGAGGGGCAGCCCCCGTTTCAGGAGGCCGCCTGCCTTCCGATGTCGCGCAGCAGCAGGTGGGCCTCGTCCAGACGGGGACCGAACGCCTCCGGGGTCTCGGAGAGGCGCATGGCGGTCAGCTCGCAGGCCATGGCGGTGTGGGCGGCGAGCACGGCGACGTTCTCGGGCGTGCCCGCCTCCACCAGGGCCCCGGCCAGCCGGACGGCCCGCTGGTGCTGGGTGAGGAGGTAGCGGGAGCGCAGTTCGGTGCTCTCCGCGAGCAGCCGCACCAGGACCGCGGAGTGGGCGGGGGACAGCGCGGCGTGCGGCCGGGTGGCCGCGTTGGCCTCCCGGAGCAGGCCCACCGCGGTGTGCAGGTCGTCGCCGATCGGCTGCGTGGCCTTCTCCCGCACGTAGGCGCACATGCGGTCGACCTCGGCGTCGTCGTCGGCGAACAGCACCTGCTGCTTGTCGCCGAAGTACCGGAAGAAGGTGGTGCGACCCACCTCCGCGCGCTCCGCGATCGAGGCGACCGTGACGTTGTCGAATCCGTGTTCGGCGAAGAGTTGGAAGGCGGCTGACACGATCATGGCTCGGGCCTTACGCCGTTTGCGGGCGTGGAGCGTGTCCGGGGGGTGTTGCATGAGGCGACCCTATCGAGTGGGAACCTGGTTCTCCCTGGTACGCGGGACCATTGGGACGGTAGTCCTGAAACGCACAGTGAGAACCGGGGAGCGGGAAGTCGTCTGGCCTGTTGTTCACGAGGAACGCAACCGTGCGGGCACAGGCCGGATCCGCACGGGTGCACCGGTTGGCCCGGAATTTTATTGCAGAGGAGTCTCGGTCTGACACCCGCCTTCCACTGGGGACGGAACACCGCCAGGAAAGTGGTTCCCCTCTCAGGGCGGTTATGCCGCCGAGGGGCGAACCATTTCCGGTTGGAACTCATTAAACACCGGCGGTAAATCGTTCAGGTTCCTAACCATTGACTCCCTCCCCTGTCCGGAACCCGCCACGGCCACGTCTCCTCACGGATTGTCACACCCTTGTGCCACAGTGGAGTCATCGATCGGTTCCTGGAGTTGGTCATGGCATATCTGCTGCTCATCGGCACACGCAAGGGCCTCTTCACGGCCCGGAGCGAGGATCGTCGGCGCTGGGAGGTGGAGGGCCCCCACCGGATCGACGCCGCGGACTACGCCAGCATGAGCGCGGTGTACGCGGTCGGCGTCGACCCGCACACCGGCCGCCTCCTGGCGGGGGCGGAGAGCTCGCACTTCGGCCCCAGCGTCTGGTACAGCGACGACCTCGGCCGCACCTGGCACGAGCCCGCGTCCGCGCCCATCGCCTTCCCGGAGGACACCGACGCGTCCTTCGTCCGCGCCTGGCAGTTCGCCTTCGGCGACGACCCCGGCACCGTGTACGCGGGGGTCGAGCCGCACGCGCTCTTCCGTTCCACCGACGGCGGCCTGAGCTTCGAGCTGGTGCGGGCGCTGTGGGACCACCCGCACCGGGCCGAGTGGTTCCCGGGCGCGGGCGGCGCGGCCATCCACACGGTCCTGCCCGGCGTGCTCGGCGCGGGCGACCGCTCACCCGACGCGATCACGGTGGCCATGTCCACCGGAGGTGTCTACCAGACACGCGACGGGGGCGCGAGCTGGAACCCGGCCAACCGGGGCATCTCGGCGGTCTTCCTGCCCGAGGAGGAGCCCGAGTTCGGCCAGTGCGTGCACAAGGTGGCCGTCGCCCCGGACGGGTCGATGTACGCCCAGAACCACCACGGCGTGTACCGCAGCGCCGACCCCGCCGGCGAGGGGTGGACAGCGGTGGAGGAGGGGCTGCCCACCGACTTCGGGTTCGCCGTGGTCGCCCACCCGCACCGTCCGCTCAGCGCGTTCAACTTCCCGGTGGTCAGCCAGGAGGTGCACCTGACACCGGGCGACCGGCTGTCGGTGTACCGGACCGACGACGGGGGCGGGAGCTGGCGCCCGGCGGTCCGGGGGCTGCCGCAGGACCCCTACTTCGGAATCGTGCTGCGCGACGGCGCCTGCACCGACGGCGCCGACGTGCCGGGCTTCTACTTCGGCACCCGCTCCGGCGACGTCTACGCCTCCACCGACGACGGGGACAGCTGGGAACAGGTGGCGGCGCACCTGCCCGACGTCCTGTGCGTCCGCGCGGCGGAGGTCTGACATGCGTGTGACGGTGCACCTGCCGGGGCTGCTCCGGGCCGACGCCGACGGCGCCGCCCACGTCCCGGTCGAGGTCGCGGACGGCACCCCGCTGGGCGGGGTCCTGGACGCGCTCACCGCCCTGCACCCGGGCCTGGACCGGCGCATCCGCGACGAGCGCGGGGAGCTGCGCCGGTACGTCAACGTGTTCGTGGACGGCGACGAGTGCCGCGGCGCGGGAGGGCTGGCGGCGCCGGTCCCCGACGGCGCGAACGTGCGGGTGCTCCCGTCCGTGGCGGGCGGCTGACCCCGGCACCGGACGCCGTCCGGCCCCCGCCCCGGACGCCGTCCGGCCCCCGCCCCGGTCGGGGCGGGGGCCGGGCCGGCCGTCCACAGGTACGCGGTCGCCCCTACCGGGACGCGTCCTCCTGCGGTTCGCTTGATACAGGGGGCCCAGAGGGTCCGCCCGCACCGTGCTGCCCAAGAGCCGGCACGGGACCGGAGTGCCGCATCGGCATCGGCCGCAGGTAGGTCAGGCTCCGCCACAGCCACTCCAGGGGGCCGAGCCGCAGCCAGCCGCTCCACACCCGCGCGAAGGCCGCCGCCGCGACGAAGAACGCCAACGCCACGCCGTACTGCGCCAGCAGCGGGATCTCGCCCTCCAGCGGCCCCATCACCGCCAGGAACACCGCCGTGCTGGCCAGGTACACCGTGAGGGTCATCCGGCCGAGCGGGGCGAGGGCGCCCAGCACGCGGGCCGCCGTCCGGCCCCGGCGTACGAGCCACCACACCAGGCCCAGGTAGAACAGCGCGCCGCCCCCGCCCATCAGCGTGGACGCGAGGGACACCAGCAGCGACGACCCCGGCCGGACGACCGGCATGCCGTCGTCCCCGAGCACCGGGACGCCGTCGGCGCCCATCTCCATCGGGAAGAACACGTCGGCGGCGAACATGGCGCCGTACCCGAGCACCTCGAGGGCCAGCCCGGTCCACAGCATGACCACCGGCAGGCGCGACGGGAGGCCCTCGGCTCCCGGCGCGAGTTCGGGGCGCCGGGCCAGCCACGCGCCCACGCAGAAGAACCCCAGGGTCTGCGGCACCTGGACGACCAGCGTCGTCCAGCTGTGCGAGGGCAGCAGGGAGTGGAGGAGGAGTTCGGCGAACGGCGCCGCCGCGAACAGCACGAGGGCCGCCGCGAGGGGGCGCACGCGGGAGCCGCCGGTCAGCAGCGGCATGAGGGGGACCAGCAGGAGCGCCGCCAGGGCGTAGTGGGTGAGGATGTCGCCGTCGAACACCAGCAGGTGCGGCACCCCGAACAGCAGGCCCAGCACGGCGTAGCGGCGCGCCATCACGGCCGCCGGACGCCCGCCGCGCCGGACCGCGGAGCGCCAGGCCAGCACCGCCCCGACCCCGATCAGGACCATCAGCACCGCCCGCGCCTTGCCGCTCAGCAGCAGGCTCAGCCCGGTGTCCACGAGGGAGGTCAGGGTCGAGCGGTCGCGCTCCCCCGCCATCTCCGCCGAGAACACGACGAAGGGCGCGTTCATCAGCACCACGCCGATCATCGCGAGCGCGCGGGCGACGTCCAGGAAGGCCACGCGCCGGGGCGCCTCCTGCGTCGACGCGTCCCCCGCCCGACCGTCCGGCCCCTTCCGCTCCCCGAGCCCCGGACGCGGTGCGGCGGCCGACGCGGGCGCGGCCCCCTCCGCGTACCCGGACGCGGAGGCCCGCTCCGGCTGCGGCGCGTCCCCCGGACACCGGCCCCGCTGCGGATACGGCCCCGGCCCCGCGGCGGCGCCCGGCTGTACGTCGGTCACGTCTGCTCCCCTCGTGTGCGGACCTCCAGACTCGCTCCGGGCCCCTCCCGCGCACATCGACCGAACAGCCGAACGGCGTCCCCGGCCCCCTCCTCCTTTCGGCCGAGGGCTCCGGCCGTTACCTCCGACGTCATCGACAGCGCGCACCGTCCGGCGGGACCCTTGGGGCGTGCCGGACGACCGGCAGCGACACCGACGAAGGAGATCCCATGACCGCCCACCTCTCCGGCACCCGCACCCCCGGAACCTCCGGCCCGGCCGACGGGGCATCCGCCCGGCCCGGACACCGCGTCGCCCTCGCCGTGCGGCTGGACGCGGTGACCTGCGCGGGCGCCGGCCTGCTCCTGACGGCCGGGGCCGCCCTCCTGGCCGCGCCGCTCGGCCTGCCCGTCCCCCTCCTGCTCGGTTCGGGCCTGTTCCTGCTGGTCTTCGCCGCCCTTCTGTGGTTCGGAGCCGCAACCGCCCCGATCGTTCCGTCCCGTGTACGCGCGGTCATCGCCGTGAACGCCGCTTGGGTGGCCGGAAGCGCCGCCGTCATCGCCCTGGCCGGTCCCACGGCCCTCGGGGTAGCCTTCGTGCTGGCCCAGGCGGCGGCGGTGGCGGGCATCACCGTCGCCGAAGCGGTCCTCCTGCGCCGTGACTCGAAGGGTGACGCGTGACCACCGACACGGCCGTACCGGGGCCCCAGCCGATCGGCGCCCTGCTCCGCGGGTGGCGGCAGCGGCGCCGGATCAGCCAGCTGGACCTGTCCATCGAGGCCGACGTCTCCACCCGGCACCTGAGCTTCGTGGAGACCGGTCGATCCCGGCCCAGCCGGGACATGGTGCTCCTCCTGAGCGAGGCCCTGGAGATCCCGCTGCGCGAACGCAACCGGCTCCTGCTGGCGGCCGGGTTCGCGCCCGTCTTCCCCGAGGCCGCCCCCGACGGCCCCGGGCTGGAGCCCCTGCGCGGCGCCCTGAGGGCGGTCCTTGCCGGGCACGACCCCTACCCGGCGGTCGTCGTGGACTCCCGCTGGAACCTCCTGGAGGCCAACGCCGCCGTCGGCCTCCTCCTGGAGGGGGTGTCGGCCGACCTGCTGGAGCCCCCCGTGAACGTGCTCCGGGTGAGCCTCCACCCCGGGGGCATGGCGCCGCGTATCGCCAACCTGGGCGAGTGGCGGGCCCACCTGCTGGACCGGCTGGAACGCCAGTCCGCGTGGAACGACCGCCCCGATCTGGCCGAGCTCCACGAGGAACTGCGCGGCTACCCCGGGGGAGGCACGCCGCCGGGCGGGCGCGTGCCGGGCCCGTACGACCTCGCGGTGCCGCTGCGCCTGTGGCACGGCGGCGGCGAGCTGGCCTTCCTCAGCACGGTCGCGACCTTCGGCACCGCCGTGGACGTGACACTGTCCGAACTGACCATCGAGGCGTTCCTCCCGGCCGACCCCGCCACGGCCGCCGCGCTGCGGGCGAACACCGTCCTTTCAGCCGAGGGCTTCCGGGGCGGCGGCGTCTAGCCTGGGCTCATGGCGTCGAACAGGTTCCCCTCCCCGCTCCACGGCCGCCTGCCGGGACTGGAGGACGCGGCCGTCCGGCTCGTGCCGTGGGCCGTGGCGGGGGTGCTGGCCCTGGTCTGGGGATACGACCTGATCGGGCCGGCCCGGCGGCAGACCATCGAGAACTGGGCGGGGCCGCCGCAGTCGTCCATGGACTACCTCCCGGTGGTCGCGGGTGCGCTCATGTGCGCGGCGGCGCTGGTCGCCCTGCGCCCCCGCGCGGGCCGGGCGCTGACCACCCTCTGCGGGGTGGTCGCCGCAGCGGTGATGGCCCTCGCCTCGGCCCTGCTGTACCCGCTGCCCAAGGGCCTGTTCGGGTACGCCTTCGCGCCCTCGGAGGTGCTGGCCCTCCTGGTCCTGCTGTCGCTGGCGGCGCTGCGCTGCCGCCCCTGGCAGATCGGCGTGGTCGCGCTGTGCGCGTTCGCGGCGGGCCTCACCGATTACCTGCGCGAGCCCAGCGGCTACGACGTCGTCTCGCCGGCGCTGATGATGGTGGTGCCGGGGCTGGCCCCCGGCCTGTACCTGCGGTGGCGGAGCTTCCAGCGGGAGACCCACGCGGAACGGGCACGCGCACAGGAGCGCCTGGCCATCGCCCGCGACCTGCACGACGTGGTCGCGCACGAGGTGACCGGCATCGTCGTGCAGGCGCAGGCGCTGCGGTACATCGCCGAACGCGACCCCGGGGCGGTGCGGGACGGGCTGCCCGAGATCGAGGCCGCGGGGGCGCGCGCCCTGGAGTCCATGCGGGGTATGGTGACCCGCCTGCGCGAACCGGACGACGTCCCCCTCTCCCCCGACCTCTCCGGCGGGCTCGCCCGCCTGGAGGCCGCCGCCTCCGACGGCCTCCCCCGCGTGTCGGTACGGTGCGAGGGGGACGTGGACGGCCTTCCTCCGACCGTCGGCACGGCGGTCCTGCGGATCGTCCAGGAGTCCGTCACCAACGCGCTGCGGTACGCCCGCGGGGCGGCCCTGGTGGACACGGTGGTCCGCGCCGGGCCGGACGGGGTGGCGGTGGAGGTGCTCGACGACGGCCGCGAGGCGGGGAGCGGCGTCGGCGGCGGATTCGGCCTGGTGGGGATGGCCGAACGCGCCCGGATCCTCGGCGGGGAGCTGTCCGCGGGGCCGCGCGGCGGAGGGCACGGATGGGAAGTACGGGCGTGGCTGCCTCTGGAGGGGGACTCATGACGATCCGTGTGCTGCTCGCGGACGACCAGAGCATGGTGCGGACGGGGTTCCGGTACATGCTGGACGCCGAGGACGACATCACGGTGGTGGGCGAGGCCGGGGACGGCCTGGAGGCGGTCCGGACGGCGCGGGAGCTGCGCCCGGACGTGACGCTCATGGACATCCGGATGCCGGGCGTGGACGGTCTGGAGGCGACCCGGCGACTGGCGGGTCCGGGGGTGGAGGACCCTCTCCGGGTGGTCGTGGTGACCACGTTCGACCTGGACGAGTACGTGCACGCGGCGCTGGGCGGAGGGGCGGTCGGGTTCCTGCTGAAGGACGCGGGCCCGGCCCTGCTGATCGAGGCGGTGCGCGCCGCCGCCCGGGGCGACGCCCTGGTCTCCCCGCAGATCACGGTGCGCCTGCTGCGCCACTTCTCCGCGACGGCCCCCCGCTCCTCCCCCGACGACGGCGGGCTGACCCCGCGGGAGCTGGACATCGTGCGCTCGGTGGCGCGGGGGCTGACCAACACCGAGGTCGCCGCGGAGCTGTTCGTCACGGTGAGCACCGTGAAGACGCACCTGGCGAGCGTCCAGGGCAAGCTCGGGGCGCGGAACCGGGTGGAGGTCGCCGCCTGGGCGTACCGCAGCGGGCACGTCACCTGACGGGCGTGCCGGGACCGCTTGCGCCGTCCCGGGACCCGGCTCAGCGGGGCGGGGCCGCCGGGGCCGGGCGTCGCGGTACACGGCGGGCCCGGACCGCGGGCGGCGCGGCGGCAACCGGACCACCGCCCGCCCTCCGCCGGGCGGGGCCCACCGGCCCCGGGCAGCGCGTGGCGGGCGGCGCGTGGCGGGCGGCCACGCGCCCTCCGCGTCCCGGCGGCGACGCACGGTCACGCCCCATCCGTGACCCCATCGGTGCTTTGACCCAATTCTGACCCGGGCCCCGGTGTCGCCTTCGCCCCGGTGCGGCGGGCCCCGATGATGATCGGGGGAAGCACCCGACCGCACCGACTGCGAGGTTTGCCCATGGCCACGATGCGAGCCGCCCGGCTCAACGTGAGGACCCGGACCCTGGAGGTCAAGGACGTTCCGCGGCCCGTCCCCGGCCGAGGGCAGGTCCTGGTCCGGGTGAGGGCGGCGGGCGTGTGCCTGTCCGACGTCCACCTGGTCGAGGGCATCCTCCGGCCGCAGTACCTGGAGGGCGACGAGGTCACCCTGGGGCACGAGGTGTCCGGCGAGGTCGAGGAACTGGGCCCCGACGTCCTGACCGCCGGGGTCGGCGACCGGGTGGCGCTCCAGGCAGGCCAGCGCGACCGCGCCGGGAAGACCCTCACGCGGGGGGTCGACTACGACGGCGGCTGGGCCGAGTACGCGCTCGCCGACGAGGAGACCCTCGTGCCGATCCCCGACTCCCTCCCGTTCGACCAGGCGGCGATCATCCCCGACGCGGTGTCCACGCCGTGGGCGGCGGTCACCGCCACGGCCGGCGTCGGCCCGGCGGAGGCGGTCGGCGTGTGGGGCGCGGGCGGGCTGGGCGCGCACGCCGTGAAACTGCTGCGGCTGGTGGGCGCCGCCCCGGTCATCGCCGCCGACCCCGACCCCCGGGCCCGGGAACGCGCCCTGGCATTCGGGGCCGACGCCGCCCTGGACTCGGCCGCACCCGACTTCACGGCGAAGGTCCGCGAACTGACCGGCGGGCGGGGCCTCGACGCCGCCTTCGACTTCGCGGGCGTCCCGGTCGTGCGCGAACAGGCGCTCCGGCTGCTCGGCGAGCACGGCCGCCTGGTTTTGGTCGGCCTGACCGACAAGCCGCTGGAGATCAGGGACGGCACCCGGTTCAGCTACCTCAGGCAGCAGGTCCTCGGCCACTACGGCTCCGAGCCGGAACACGTCGTCGAGCTGGTGGAGCTGGTGGGGGCGGGCCGCCTGGACTTCGCCGGATCGATCAGCGGAACCTTCGGCCTGGAGGAGGCGCCGGAGGCGGTGGAGCGCCTGGAGAAGCGGATCGGCTCCCCGGTCCGCCTCGTCCTGGAGCCCTAGGCGTACCGAGGTCGGGCCCGCGCGGCCGGTCCGGCGCCCGGCGACCGGCGGGCTCGCAGGTCAGGTCCGGCGCCCGGCGGTCCCGCCGGGCGCCGGGGCGGGCAGCCCCGGGTACGGCGGGGCGGCGGGCAGCCCGCGGCCCGTGCCGGTGCGCCGCTCCGCTCCCGGTCCTGTGGCGGTGCACCGTTCCAGTCCGGCACCGGCACCTGTACCGGGGCAGCACGGTGCGGGCGGACCCTCTGGGCCCCCTGTATCAAGCGAACCGCAGGAGGACGCCCACCGGTAGGGGCGACCGCGCACCTGTGGACGGCCGATCCCCGGACGCCGACCGGCAGGGCACCCGCGTCCGCCGTGCGGCCGCCCGGCCTGCCAGTTCCCGGCCTACCAGTTCCCGGGCGCGTAGTCCTTGAGGAAGCACCCGTGCAGGTCCTCGCCCAGCTCGCCCCGGACGATGGGGTCGTACACGCGCGCGGCCCCGTCCTCCAGGTCGAGCGGCGCGTGGAACCCCGCCTCGGCCATCCGCTCCTTGTCCGGGTGCGGCCGCTCGTCGGTGATCCAGCCGGTGTCCACGCTGGTCATGAGGATGCCGTCGGACGCCAGCATCTCCTCGGCGCTGGTCCGGGTGAGCATGTTGAGCGCGGCCTTGGCCATGTTCGTGTGGGGGTGGCCCGGGCCCTTGTAGCCGCGGCCGAACACCCCCTCCATCGCGGACACGTTGACGATGTAGGAGCGCCGGGCGGAGGTCGCCGCCAGGGCCGGCCGCAACCGGTCCACCAGCATGAACGGCGCGCTCACGTTGCACAGCTGCACTTCGAGCATCTCCACGGGGTCGATCGCGCCGACCCGCCGCGTCCAGCTGTTCTCCGCCGCGAGGTCCGGGACCAGGCCGCCCGCGTCGATCGCCGTACCGGCGCGCACCCGCTCCAGCGAGGCCGACCCCGTGGTCAGCGCGAGCGACGTGAGCATCTGCGGCGTGAGCGCGTGCGGCGCCACCGCGGCTCCCCCGTCGTCCGCTCCCTCCGCCGCCTCCAGCGCACGCGGCCGGACGCCGCCCAGCACCAGCGGCTCGGGCAGGCCCGCGCCCGTGAGCGGCTGCGCCTCCGCCTCGATCAGCGGCCCGTACGAGCCCGGCGAGCGCCGCACCGTCTGGGCGGCGTTGTTGATGAGGACGTCCAGCGGCCCCTGCTCCGCGACCGAGTCGGCCAGGCGCACCACCTGGGCGGGGTCGCGCAGGTCGATGCCCACCACCCGGAGCCGGTGCAGCCACTCGCCGCTGTCCGGCATGGCCGCGAAGCGGCGCACCGCGTCGTTGGGGAACCGCGTCGTGATGGTGGTGTGCGCGCCGTCCCTCAGCAGCCGGAGGGCGATGTACATGCCGATCTTCGCGCGCCCGCCGGTGAGCAGCGCGCGCCGTCCGGACAGGTCGGTGCGGGCCGCACGCCGCTCCTTGTTGAACGCGGCGCACGTCGGGCACAGCTGGTGGTAGAAGGCGTCGACCTCACGGTACTTCTGCTTGCAGATGTAGCAGGGCCGGGCCTTGCGCAGCACCCCCGCGAGGGCGCCCCCGGCGCCGCTGGTGAGGGCGCGGCCGTTGGTCTCGTCGTCGATCCGGTCCGGCGCGGCGGTGGCGGTGGCCGCGAACACGGCCTCGTCGTGGGCCTTCTGGGCGGTCTGCCGCTCCTTGCGGCGGCGCTCCTTGACGGCCTTGAACAGCTTGGCGGTGGCCCGTTGCAGGAGGGCCGAGTCCGGGTGGTCGCTGGGCAGCTCGCCGGCGCGGGCGAGGACGTCCAGGCACACGGCCATCCGCTCGGGGGAGATCCCCGGCTCCGTCCCCGAGGCGTCCGCGCCCCCGGGCACCCGCGCCGCCCCGTCGGCGGAGCCGTTTCCGGGCCCGTCCGCCCGTCCGACGCCGTTCGCCGGTCCCGTCCTCGTCTCCGTCATCGTCTCCGTCACCGCTCCGCTGCCGTCCTGGGGCCCGCGCTCGCGGACCCGGTGGCGCCCGACTCGGGGCCATCAGGAACCTTATGCGCACTCGCACACCACGCGGGGCACAATCCAGTCGAGGGGACAGGTGACCATGGAGTGGACACAGACGACGCATGGGACATATGAGGCCCATGGGTAAGGGGAGATCCGTGATCCAGCCGAGAGCCGCCTCGGACGCGGCTCGCACCGATCGCGAGCTCGTGGTGCTGCTCGACGAGGAGTACCAGCGGGTAGGGGTGGCCGACAAGGCCACCGTGCACACCGGGGACACCCCGCTGCACCTGGCGTTCTCGTGCTACGTCCTGGACGCGGACGACAGGGTGCTGCTCACGCGGCGGGCCCTCGGCAAGACCACCTGGCCCGGTGTGTGGACCAACAGCTGCTGCGGCCATCCCGCGCCGGAGGAGGGGTTCGAGGAGGCCGTGCGCCGCCGCGCGGGGCAGGAGCTGGGGCTGGCCGTGGGCGGGGTGCGGTCCGCGCTGCCGGACTTCCGCTACCGGGCCGTGTCCGCCGAGGGGATCGTCGAGAACGAGTTCTGCCCGGTGTTCTGGGCCCGGGCCGAGGGGGCGCCCTCCCCCAACCCGGAGGAGGTCGCCGAGTACGCGTGGGTGGAGTGGGCGGACCTGGTGGCGGTCGCCGGGCGCACGCCGTGGCTGCTGAGCCCGTGGGCCGTGGAGCAGATCCCCCGGCTCGACGCCCTCTGAGCGCCCGGCCGCCCCGGCCGGGCGCCGGGGTGGCCGGAACGCCGGAGCGGTCGGACGGCGCACCCGGGTCCCGTGAGAACCCGGTCCCCGGCCGGAGGTGCTGAAGGCGGCGCTCCCTGGGTAGGACCGGGATGGGTGCCCCCTCTTCCCCTGGAGCTGAGACCCATGGCCGCAAGCCCTGACGGGCGGTTGCTCCGTCCCGCCGCCCTCGTCGTCGACGTCCTCGACACCCTCTTCCCCCTCGGCCCCCTGGAATGGCGCTTCCGGGAGGCCGGGATCCCCCGGGTGCTCATGACCCGCTGGTCGGACCACCTGCTGCGCGACTCGTTCGCCCTGGCCCTGACGGACGGCGGGCCGGGGTCCGGGGACGGCCGCTCCTTCGAGGACGTCGTCCGGGGCGCCCTCCGGGACATCACCGGCCACCAGATCGCGCCGGCGGCGGAGGACGCGATCATCGAGGGGCTGGCCTGGCTGGACCCCCGCCCCGAGGCCTCCGCGGCCCTCGCCGCCGCGCGCGGCGCCGGTCTCGGGGTGGCCACCCTGGGCAACGGCGACGCCGGGCTGCACCGCGCCCTGCTGGAGCGGGCGGACCTGCTGGACCTGGTGGACCACGTCGTCGCCGCGCGTCCGACGAGCGACTGGAAGCCCGCACCCGGCGCCTACCTGGCCGCCGCGCGGACCCTGGGCCTCCCCCCGGAGCGGGTGGGCCTGGTCAGCGGCCACGGCTGGGACGTGGCCGGCGCCCGCCGGGCGGGGCTGGTGACGGGCTGGTCCGGACACCTGGAGGGTCGTTTCCCCTCGCTGTTCGCCCCGCCGGACGCCTCCGGCCGCGACCTGGCCGAGACGGTCGACCGGCTCCTCGCCCTGCCCGCGGCTCCCGTGGCCTGACCCGCTCCGCCCCACCGCCGTGCCCCCGTCCCCGGGGACGGTTCCGGCGCACGGACCCGCCACGGGCACGGGGACACCGCGGTCGGGGGACGCGGAGCCGGAACGGCCCGGCGCTCCACGGTCCTGCGGTCCACGGCCCGGCGGCCGGACGATCAGGGGGTCAGCCCTCCCAGGACCGGTCGTACTCGGGGTGGGTCCGGTAGACCGCGGCGAGGTACTTGACCGCCAGCCGCCAGGCCAGCAGCTCGGACCAGGGGTCGCCGCCGCCGGTGTCCGCCTGGGGGCCGGGGGTGAGGCTGCGCATGCTCGCGTGGTGCGCGTCGGCGTACCCGCGGACGATGTTGCGCTTGGCCGCGACCTCCGCCAGGGCCCGGTCCCGGCCGCGCGCTCCCACGGGCACGGCCTTCGACGCGCGTTCGTCCTCGTCCAGACGCGCGTTCAGGAACTCGACGATGGTCAACGGACAACTCCCCTTCTGTCCCCCTTGCCCGGCACAGGGGTCAGTATCTGCCATAAATCCGGTCCGGGCCACTTCGTCCGGATGCTCACGAGCACGCCTCCGGAGCCGGGCCGGGGGCTGCGGCCCGGCTCCGGAGACGCCCCTTCCAGGTCCCTCCGGCACGGCCGTCCGACGGGGCGTGTCCGGGGGCGGGGCTCCCCGTGCACGGGACCGCGGGCCCTGTCAGGCCGTCAGGCACAGCCCTCGAACTGGGGGACGCTGTCCAGCGTCTCCAGACCCGTTCCGTCGAACCACCTGCTCAGCATGTCGTCGGCCACCCCGTCCTGGTACATCTTGCTGATGGCCCTGTTCACGGCCTCGCACGCCGCCACGTCCCCGTATCGCAGGCCCACACCGTACTTCTCGTCGGTGAAGGGGTTGCCGACGAGCCGGAACTCACCGGGGCTCTGGGTCTGGAACCCGGCGAGGATCAGGTTGTCCGTGGACACCGCGTCCACATCGCCCTCCCGCAGCAGGTCGATGCAGTCCGTGTAGGTCGGCTCCTCCGTCGGGACCACGTCGATGCCGAGGCCCTCGGTGATGCGGGTGGTGGAGTTGGACCCCTCGCCCTGGCAGACGTCGAGCCCCTCCAGGTCGCGGACGCCGCCGATCTCCGCGGCGTCGGAGCGCACGAGCACGTCCTGCTTGGCCACGTAGTAGGGGCCGGCGAACGTGACCTCGGTCTTGCGGACCGGGGTGATGGAGTAGGTCGCCACGACCATGTCCACGCGGCGGCCCGACACCAGCAGCGGGGCCTCGACGTCCAGCACGTCCTCCCGCTGGTCGGACGTGACGCCCACGAACTCCACGTTCCCCTCGGGGATCCCCAGCTCCCCGGCGATGTACAGCGCCACGTCGACGTCGAAGCCCTCGAAGCCGCCCTCCCCGTCCTCCAGCCCGAGGCCGGGCTGGTCCGCCTTGACCCCCACGGTCAGGGAGGTGGCGTCCACGAGCGACTCCTCCTCACCCAGCACCGCCGAGCAGGCGGACATCCCCGACACCGCCGCGGCGGCCAGGGCGGCCGCGGCGACGGTGCGGCGGTGTCGAAACATCATCGGCCTGTTCCTCGTCTCTAGGGGGTCAGCGGTACTCGGCCAGCCGGGGGCGCACCCCGAGCACGACGAGTGCGAGCAGGGCGAGCGCTCCGACGGGCAGCAGCCACGACCACGGGGCCAGGGCGGAGTCGCCGCGGGCGATGCCCGCCGTGAACGCCTCCTTGTGCTGTCCGGTCAGCTCGTCGAGAGCCTGCTCGTAGGCGCGGAAGGCGCCGTCCTCCGCGTGGGCGATCTCCATCCGGACGGCGACGGCGGAGTCGAGGTCGCCCGCCTCGACCGCCGCGCGCAGTTCACGGTCCCTGTCCTGGAGGGCGTTGTAGGACACCAGCACGTCGGCGAGCGCGCCCTCCTGCCCCGGCAGCAGCGAGTCGCCGGCGTTCTCCCCCAGGTAGCCGAGCGCGACGGGGGCGTCCCCGTCGGCCCTGCCGCCCTCGGACTGCTCCGACGACGCGGCGGCCACCTCGTCGATCGCCGCGTAGTAGTCCTCCAGGTTGTCGGCCGGGCGGAACAGCACCTGCTGCGCCCGCTCCAGGTACACCTGCTGGTAGTTGTCGGCGTGGGTCGGATCGACCAGGTAACGGCTCTGGTCGGCCTGCATGTCGGTGGAGATCGCCCCGGCACGGGACAGCGCCATCGCCGCGTCCAGGCCCTCCTCCTTCGCGTCGCGCTGGTGTTCGCCGCTGGTGACGAGCGCGAGGACCACACCGGCGGTGAGCAGGAGCGTCCCGGCGGTCGCGGCGAGCACGGGGACGTTGACCCGGCGGCGGAAGCGCACCCGCAGGTAGAGCTGGAGGCCGACCAGCGAGACGAGCGTCACCGCGCCGGCGGAGCCCACCCACACCAGGCCGAGCGCGACGGCCGACTGGCCCTCCTCGTGGTGGGCGCGGATGATCGCCGACGAGTCCAGGCTCACGTTGAACGCCTTGGGCAGGAGCTCCGTGTGCATCAGACGGGTGGCCTGTCGGTACGGCACCAGCGCCGTCGCGTCCACCTCGCCCGGAGGGGCCTGGGCCTCGTCGTTGCGGAGCCGGGCGTCGGTGGCCAGCTGCTCGTACTCGCCCATGCCGTCGAGGACGGCCTGGAGGTCCAGCTCCTGGACGCTGCGCTCCTCGGCCCTGCCTTCCCCGGCGCCGTCTTCGCCGGTGACGGCCTCCCCGGCACCGCCCTCCTCGGCGTTGTCCTCGATGAGGGAGGCGGCCTGGAGCAGCGCCTCGTTGGCCCTGCTCCGGCTCTCCTCGTAGCGCTCCACCGCCTCGTCGCGGCCCGAGCCCAGGCCGTGGTCGGTGCCCATGAGCAGGATGTCGGCCAGCTGGGCGTCCATGTCGGCGAGGGCGAGGTACAGGTCGGTGGTCGTCATGGCCTGCGGTCCGGCCCCGTGGCCGACCACGTCCAGGCCCTCGCGCGCCTGGTTGAGGGTGAGGGTCGCCGAGCCGAACAGCCCCGCGACGGACACCAGGCACACCACCGTCAGCAGCCACACCCGGGCCGGGGTGGTGCGGAGCCAGCGGCGTGCGCCGGCCACGCGGTCACGCGCGTAACCGCCGGTCCGCGCGTCGGCGCCCCCGGGGAGGGCGGGCGGGCCGACCACCGCTCCGGCGTCCCGGGCGCCGCGCGCGGGGGACGCCCCTGAGGGGGCCGGCGGAGAGCCGGGGCGGTCACGGCCCAGCTCCTGGTCGGAGTCGGGGGGCATCAACGGGGTTCACCCCTTCTGGACGATGATGACGGTCCATGCTCCGACGTAGATCCGGTCACTGTCATACAGGGGCACCTCCACCTTGCGGGGGATCATGTTGGCGGTCCCGTTGATCATGGTCCCGTTCGTGGACCCGGGGTCGACGATCGACCAGGTCCCGTCGGGCTGGGCGACCAGGATCGCGTGGATGTGGGAGATCGCCGGGTCGCCCTTCGGCCCGCCCAGGTCGATCTCGGGCGTGAAGCCCCTGGACGCGCTGCGACGGCCGATGTGGACCCGGTCGCCCTTCAGGCTCACCCGGCGCTGCTTGTTCACCGAGGGGAAGGCGATCTGGGCGGGGTCGAGCATGCCCCGGTCGACCATGTACTGGTAGTAGGCGGGATCGGCCACGACGATGACCCGCCAGCGCGGGGCGGCCGGGGCGCCGTCCTGTTCGGAGCCCCCGCGTGTGTGGCTGCCGGACTGCGAGGCGAAGTCGTAACCGCACTCCTCGCAGAAGCGCCCGGTGCGGGAGGTCGAGCACTCGGGGCAGGGGCCGCCCCTGGGCGCGACGGGCGGCCGCCGCGGCGCGGGGGCGCGCGGCGGCGCCGGACGGCCCGCGGGGGCCTCCGGCGGCGGGGGCCGGTACGGCTGGGGCGGCGGCGAGGGGGAGTGCGCCTGGAGGCGCAGCCCGCAGGTGTCGCAGAAGTCAGTCGCCGTCGAGTGGTGCCCGGAGGGGCAACTCGGCATGGGTCCCTCCTACCCGGGGCCGGGGGCGCCGTGGGTTCCGGTCCCGTCCCCGGGCCGGGTCCGCACGGTCCGGGTCGAGTTGGTGTCCAGGGTCATCTCGTCGACCTTGTCGACGCCGGTCTTGAGACGGACGGCGCCGGTGACCGGGTCGAGGACCTCGACCACCTTTCCGAGGAGTCTCGCGGTCTCCGCGTCACCCGTCTCCTCCGCGAGGGCGACGGCACGGCCCAACCGCGTGGTGGCGGTGTTCTCGTCCCCGTCGCGACGGGCCGCGAGCCCGTCCTGAATGGCCTGGGCCAGTTCGACCTGGCCGGTGTAGTGCGCCACCCGCGGGTTGATCCGGGTGGCCGTGGCCTCGTCCGCCGTCCACTCCGCGAGGATGTTGCCGGAGGCGAGGACCTGGTCCTCCGCGCCCCCGGTCCCGGGGAGGACCACACGCACCCACCCGGCGCGCAGCTGCCGTCCGGGGTCGCCCGCGGGCACCTCCACGCACACGTGGTAGTCGCGGTTCTCCGTGCCCCACGACCCCGTGGGGTAGTCGCCCGCCTGGGGCGCGCGCGCCACCGCCCGGTGAGTGAGCTCCTGCACCGTGGGCGACACCTGCTTGACGTAGCGCACCACGGAGTTCTGCGGGGTCCACAGCCGCAGGACGACGTCCGCGACGGCCTTGCCCATGGACGCCTGGGCCATGGCGCGGAAGTCGGCGGCCAGGTCGGCGGGGTCGGCGACGAGACCGGGGCCGCCGCCGAGCAGCGCGGAGTCGATACGGCGCAGGTCGTCGACCCTCCAGTCGGTGCCCACGCCCCGGCAGTCGCACACGAACCGGCCGGTGACCTGCCGCAGGACCCGCTCGAACTCCTCGGCGACCTCGTTGTTCTGACCGTCGGTGAGCAGGATGGCGTGCTTGATGCCGTCGTCCACGGTGGCGAACAGCTCCGCGGCGAGGGACAGCCAGGCGCCCATCCGGGTGCCGCCGTCGGCGCGCAGCCCGCCGATGGCGTCCAGGGCCTCGGCCCTGGTGACGGCGTCCACCTCGACGAACCGCCGCTCGCCCTCGGGGAAGGCCATGCGTGCCTTGCTGCCGCCGCTGATCAGGGCGAACCTGACCCCCTCGCGCAGCGTCTCCACGGCCGCGCGGGCGGCGCGCTTGGCCTCGTGGAGCTTCTCCCCGTACATCGAACCGGAGGTGTCGACGATGATCACCTCGGAGGCGCGCACCGAGGACCCCACCAGGACGGGGCTGCGGGAGGTGACGCTGACGACGGCGTGCACCTCGCGCCCGCCGATGGGCAGGAACCTGTTCTGGTCGACGTCGATCCGGAACTCCGGTTCGGCGGACCGGTCAGTCCTGTTCGGCACGGGGACCCCCTTGCTCGGTGGGTACGGGGATGAGGACCGCGGTGATGTTGTCCTTGCCGCCGGCCCTCAGAGCGAGGCTGATGTAGGTACGGGCGGCCTCGTGGGGCCTGACCCCCGCTCCCGGCACCGCGTCGGTCAGCGACTGCGCCTCGGGGTAGTAGTTCCACAGGCCGTCGCTGCACAGGAGGACGGTGCCGGGCCCGGTCGGGGTGACGGTGGTGATGTGCGCGGCGATCTCGCCGGAGTCGGCGCCCATCCACGCGATGAGGGCGTGCGCGTTGGCCGACCTCATGGCCTCCTCGCGGGAGAGCGCCCCCATCTGCACCATGGCCTCGCTCCAGGAGTCGTCCCGGGTGAGCAGCGCCGACGCGCTGGACCTGGGCCCTCCGGAGAGCCAGTAGGCGCGGCTGTCCCCGACCCAGCCGACGGTGACCGTCCCGGCGGCGGGGTCCACGACCGCGGACACGAACGTGCACGCGGGCGCGGAGTCGAGCGACTCGGCGATCCCCGCGACGGCCTCGGCCGCCCTGGTCATCGCCGCGGCGGTGGCCTCGCGGGGGTCGGCGCCCCGGCGGATCTGCTCCGCGAGGACCGTCGCCCCCGTCTCCGCGGTGACCCGGGAGGCCTCGTCGGACCGGGGCGAGCTGGACACGCCGTCGCAGACCACGGCGCAGACCGTGCCCGGCGCGCGGGGGTCGTCCGCGGCGACGACGCGGATGGCCATGGCGTCCTCGTTGCGCCGGTGGCGGAGCCCGCGGTCGCTGACGCCCGCGGCCGCGTCCGTGCGCACCTCGACGTGGTCGCGCCCGGTGGGCTGGAGGAACCCGCACTTCTCGCAGTAGCCGTCGCCGACCCGGCCCGGGCACCACGCGCACATCTCGGGGTTGGTGGGCTGGACGGGGCTGCTGCCCACGGCGGGCGGCGGCCAGTCGGGCGCCGGGGCGGGCGGCGCGGCCGGGGCCGACGCCCCGGCAGGGGCCGACGCCCCGGCAGGGGCGGGCGGCGCGGCGGTCAGGGGTCTCAGGGAGTCCCGGCGTATCGGCTGGGTGGTGAACGAGTCGGCCCCGTGCCGTCCCGGGTCCGCCTCGGGTCCGCCGCCCCTCGGACGGCCTCCCCCGGCGGCGGGCGCGGCCGGGGGCGCGGTCCCGGCCCCGGGGGCGGGGGCGGGGGCGGGGGCGCGGGTGGCGCCGTTGAGGCTCACCTGCGGAGCCGTCGGCCCACCGTCGGCCGGGACGAGTCCGGGGCGGGGGCCGCCCCCCGCGCCACCGCCGCCGACCGGCCCCCGTGTGGCGCCGGACATGCTCTGCTGGGGGGCCGTGGGCACGTTGTCGGGGCGCTCCGCGGGGGCGCCCCCCTCCCGCTCCGGGAGGGGGCGGCCGCACCCCTCGCAGAAGACGTCTCCCGCCGCCGCCCTGTCCGAGCAGGCAGGGCAGGTCCGCACCGTTGTCATAGCCGTTCCCTCGATCCTCACAGCAGCGTCACGGGACGCAGGGAGTTGGCCTTGTCGATCAGCTCGTACCGCCCCGAGGCGGCGGTGGACCGCTGGGCGAGCGCACGGTAGCGCCGCTCCAGGTTGGTCCGCACCCCCTTCTCGGTGAACGGGCCGTCGAGCAGCCTTCCGCCGCCGGGTGCGGCGCCCCCTCCGTCGAGCCACACCAGGGCGGACTCCAGGACGCGCGCGGCCAGCCGGTCGGCTGATTCGCTGTCCAGGCCGATGCGCTCCAGGCGCCGTCCGGCCTCGACGAAGTCGGCGGCGCCCGTCCCGGGGTGCCGGGCGGAGAGCACGGCGATCAGCGCGGTCTGGGCGTGGACGTGGAGGCTGGACATCTCCGGGACCCTGTCCAGGACGGCGACGGCGGCGTCCCGGTCGCCCTGGGCGAGGCGGACGCGGGCCAGGCCGAACGCGGCGCTGACGAAGGAGTGGTCGGTGTTCCAGACCGTCCGGTACTGGTGGGCCGCGGTGTCGAGCTCACCGGTCCGCTCGCAGGCGAGCGCCAGTCCGAGCTTGGGCGCGGCCTCCCCCGGGAGGTGGTCGTACAGCTCGTCGAAGTGGTCGCGGGCATCGCGGAACCGGGCGGTGCTCAGTTCGGCGACCGCCAGGTACCACATGGTGCGCCAGTCCCCGGGGACGGCCTCGCTGAACTTCTGGAGGGCGTCCACCGCCTCGCCCTGCCGGCCGAGCGTGATGAGCGCGCGGGCCAGCATCAGCAGGGTCTCGGGGGTGGGCGCGGGCATCGCGCGCAGTGCGGGGACGAGCTCCTCCGGGGGAAGGGCCCGGAACCCCCGCAGGTGCTGGGACGCCGGGTCGCCCCGGTCGACGAGGGGCGTGGGCAGCAGGGCGGCCGCGTCGGTGGGGGCGGGCGGCGCGAGCATGCGGTCGGCGTCGTGCGCGCCGACGCCGCTGCGGGTGCTGAAGTTCTCGCCCCCGAACAGGGTGGAGGGCGCCGGGTGCGGGGTCCCCTCCAGCTCGGACAGGACCTCGCGCAGGACGCCGGTGAGCTGGTCGGCCATGTCGCCCGCGTCGTGGAAGCGGAGTTCGAGCTCGCTGTGGACGGAGCGGCGCAGGAGCCGGTCGTACGACTCGAAGCGCTGGAGCAGCGGCACGGTCTCGCGCGGGGGGATGCTGTGCGGGTACTCGCGCATGAAGCTGAAGCGGAAGCTGAGCACGGCCAGCGCGCGGCCCACCGAGTACAGGTCGGCGCTGACGGTGGGGCCGGGGCCGCGCAGCTCGTCCTCGGTCACGCGGTAGCCGGGGGTCGTGTACACGGGGCTGACGGTGTCGTCCATGCGCCGAACGCCGCCGAGGTCGATGAGCTTGATCTGCTCCTCGCTCTGGATGACGTTGTCGGGCTTGAAGTCGCAGTACAGCAGGCCCCTGGAGTGCAGGTAGCCGAGGGCCCGCAGGGCCTCCAGGCCGTAGGCGATGACCTGGTCGACGGGGAGCACGGCGTCGGGGTCGTCCTCGCGGCGCTCTATGAGCAGTTCGCGCAGGGACTTGCCCCCGACGTACTCCATGACGATGTGCCCGCCGGGGATCCCGGTACGCGGGTCGGGGTGCTGCGAGAAGTTGATGATCTTGACGATGTTGGGGTGCTCGACCTCGGACAGGAACGCCCGTTCCGCGGCGGCCGCCTTGTGCGCCTCGGCGTCACCGGAGTTGAGCAGGCCCTTGAGGACGACCCACCGGTCGTTGACGTTGCGGTCGCGGGCCAGGTAGATCCAGCCGAGGCCGCCGTGGGCGAGGCAGCCGAGCACCTCGTACTGGCCGCCGACCCTGTCCCCGGGGGAGAGCTTGGGGGTGAACGAGAACTGGGTGCCGCACTTGCGGCAGAAGCCCTCGGTGCGGCCCGGCTGCTCGCCCCTGCTGCGGCCGACCTTCTCGCCGCAGTTGCCGCAGAAGCGGTTCTTCTCCGAGACGACCGGGTTCCGCATGACGGCCTCGGAGGGGTCCCGGTAGGGCACCGGGGGCACCATGACCATGCCCATGCCGAGCATGCCCCGGGAGGAGCCCCGGCGGCCGGAGCGCCCGGTGCCCGGGCCGTCGGACCCCGGGCCGACCGTGCCGGAGATGCTGCCGGGACCGGACCGCCCGGAGAGCTTGACGTTGCCGGAGAGCGGGCGGGAGTTGGCGGGGCCGCCGCCGGAGGAGGGGGTCGAGGAGGACCACGGGTCGGGGGCCTCGCCAGGCGGGGTCCCCACGGGCGACGGCCGGGGGCCGGAGCCCTGCCGCCGGCCCTTCCCCGGCCCCTGGTCCCCGGCGCCGGACGCGGCCCTCGGCCCGGTCCCGCCGGGGGGCGCGAAGGACCGCTGCGGACCGGAGCCCGGCGGGGGCGGACCGCCGAACGCGGGACCGGGCCCGGTCCCGGCGCGGGGCGCGCCGAACGCCCCGGGGGCGTCCGACGGCCGCGGAGCGCCTCCCGGGGAGGGTGCGCCGGATGCCGGAGGCGCGGTCGTCCCGGTGGGTCGCTCCTCCACCGGGGCCAGGCCGCACACACCACAGAAGCCGTCCTCGATCCGGCCGTGGCAGCCGGGGGCCGTGCACTTGGTCATCTGCTCACACCACCATCGCTCTCGCCGTCTGACGCGCCCGTGCCCGGTGTGGTTCTGTCCCCGGGCGTTTCGGTTCCGCCGAGTTCGTGGAGCGCCCGGAGGTAGGACGACAGGAAGACCGTGGCGGCACGCAGGTCGCAGGGGGCCGTCCACAGTTCCGCGTGGGCCCGGGCGTGGAGTTCGGCCAGGCGCTCGTCCTCGGCGAGCCCCAGCCGCGCCGCGCGGGCGCGGAAGGCGTCCAGGCGCCCGCGCAGCTCGGCGCGGCGCTCCATGAGCCCGGCGAGGTCCTCCTCGCGGTCGCGCGCGTCGTCGGCGGCCTCGTGGACGGCGCGCTGGAGTTCTCCCAGCCGCGTGCCGAGTTCGCGCCAGCGCCCCCGGGCGCGCAGGGAGTCCATCTCGCCGATGCCCGCCCGCAGTCCCGGCACCGGGTCCGGGACCTCGACCGCGGCGGGCGAGGAGACCTTGGCGACGACCCGGGCGCGGAGCCCGCGGGCGCGTGCGACGGCCTCCTCGACGCCGTCGATGGCGGAGCCGAGCCGCTCGACGCTCTCGGTGTAGGAGTCGCGCATGCGCAGGGCGTCGCGGAGTTCGCCGCGCACGCGCTCCAGGGCCTGGCGCAGGTGGTCGAGGGCGGAGGTGTCGACGCGCCCGTCCCCGACCAGTGAGAGGGGGTCGGTGCGGACCGTGGCGCCCACGGCGGCGAGGTCGGCCCGGAGGGCCTCGTACTCGTCCTCGTCGAGTTCGACCATGTCGGAGAGGGTGCCGATCTCCTGCCACATCGCGTCGAGTTCGCCGAGCCTCGGGTGGAGCACGTCCCAGGCGGTCCCGACCTCCGAGATGACCCCGGTGGCCTCCTCGTAGGCGGCGGACATGCGGGCGACGGCGTCGGCGAGGGTCACCGTCTCCTCGTCGGCGTGGAGCAGTCCCCGCTCCCCGAGGGGCGTGTGCCGTGCGGGGAGCACCACCGAGGGCCCGTTGAGCAGGGCGGTCAGCGCGGCCTGCGCCCCGGGTCCCCCGCCGTCCGCGCGCAACCGGGCGGCCTCGTCCACCACGAGGCGGAAGGCGTCGTAGACCGTCCACAGGGTGTGGACATGCGCGTCGGCGTGCTCCCAGCGCTCCCGGGTCCGGCCCTCGAGGGCCGCGCCCTTGAGGAGCTGGTGTCCGACGTGGGCGTCCAGGTCCGCGAGGTTGAGGGTGATCCGGTCGGCCTCCCCGCGCACGCGGTTGAGCTCGTGGTCGATGCCCTCCCAGCTCATGGGCGGTATACCGGCCCCCGACGCACTCGCCACCTTCCGTACCACTCCCGTCAGTGCGCCCCGGCCCGCGTGTGCCCGAGCGGGAACGGTCGATGTTCCTTTACCTGACACGAGTCTGGCGGGGAGGTCCGCGAACCACAAGAGAGTGCCCGCTTTACGGCCATGAACGGCCACTTCCTCACCCTTTGTGAACCAGACCACCGTGACGTGACAGACACCCTCCCATGCCGGTGCCACCGCTGTCGCCGCCAGCGGCGCCACAGCCGCCGGGGCGGGCCGCCCCGGCGCCCGCGTGCCCCGGCGGCCACGGCCCGGCGGACGGGGCGTGCGGTGGGGACCGCCGCCGGGCGGCGCGGGCGGAAGCGGGCGCGGGGACGCGGCCGGTCCGGCCTTCTCGGGGCCGGGCCCGGGGCCTCAGCGGCGCTCGGCCCGCGCCCCCGGGAGGCGGGGCGCCGTGCCCAGGACGTCCAGCACGAACCGCGCCCGCTCCGCGACCGGGACACGCGGCAGCTCCACCAGCTCGTAGCCGTGCGCGGGGTAGGCCTCGACCATCGCCCGATGGGTGCGCTCGGCCTCCTCCGGGGACTGGTGGCGCTCGGCGTCGCCGGTGAAGATCTCCGGCCACGGCGGGGCGACGAACACCCGGCGGTGGTAGCGGAACCGCCGGGCCGCCCGGTCGACGTGCGCGGGCACCGGGAGCCCGCGCAGCAGGAAGTAGCCGACCAGGTCGGGGACGCCCCGGTCGCAGAAGACCGGGCCCTCCCACGCGGAGGCCTCGCGGTGCGAGCGCATCTCCCAGGACAGCATCAGCTCGGCGAACAGATCGTCGTCGCGCCAGGCCAGGCCGGGACCGTCGATCTCCCGCTGGTCGCGGATGATCGCCCGTCCGGCCTCTACCGTGCGCGCGTGGCCGAGCGCGGCCAGGTGCTCGATCAGCGCGGTCTTCCCGGAGCCGGGGCCTCCGGTGACGACGACGAGGTGGTCCATGGTTCTCCCTGGGTTGTCGGGCGGCCCCGGAAGGGCCGGATGCGGCTCGTGCCCCTCCGTCTCCGGCGCCTCCGGAGGAGCGGTCTCCGGCCCTCCGGGAGGCCCGGGGGCCGGACCACCGTGCGCGTGCGGCGGACCGCGGCGCGAACGGTGTGCGGGGCAGGACGGGGGCGGCGTGCGGGACGGGTCCCCGGCGGCGCCGTGCCCGTGGGGACGCGGGGCCGCCGGTCGCGGTCCGGGACGGCGGGGAACCCGGAGGAGGCCGTGGGGCGGGGCCCGGGTCCTCCCGGCCGGCGCCGGGACGCGGTCCGTGGGTGCTTTCGGCCGGCCCGGCGCGTGCGCCGACCGCCGCGGGCGGTCGCCGGGCCCTCTCCCGCCGGACGAGCGGCGGGGGCCGGCCCGGGTTCGGCCGTCCGGGCGCCCTCGGCGCGGCGAGGGGCAGCCCGGCGGCCGCGGGCCCGGGACGACCCGCGGAACACGGCCTAGCGGGCCGGGAGCTCCGCCTCGACCAGGTCGGCCGCGTACGCGGTGCCGCTCTCCTGGAGCCGGGCGCTGATGCCGGCCAGCCTCCGGGCGACCTCCGGGTCGGAGGCCAGTTCCAGCAGGGCCGAGCGGAGCGTGGCCGCGTCGGCGTCCGCCGTGTCGATCCTCCGGGCGACGCCGAGTTCCACCAGCCGGTCGGCGTTGTCGAACTGGTCGGTGGCCTGCGGGACCGCGATCATCGGCACCCCGCAGTACAGGCCCTCGTTGGAGCCCCCCATACCCGCGTGGGTGACGAACGCGTCGGCCCGGCGCAGGATGTCCAGCTGCGGCACCCAGGGGTGCGTCTCCACGTTGGCCGGGATCTCCCCCAGCTCCGCGGGGTCGACGAACTTGCCGATCTGGAGGACGACGTGCCAGCCCGGCAGGTCGCCGAAGGCCTTCAGGCACTCGCGGTAGAACCCGGGCAGGTTGGTGAACGCCGACCCCAGGGACACCAGCAGCACCTTCTCCGCGCCCGCCGGGCGCGTCCACCCGCCCTGGTCCGTCCGCGCGCCCAGGCAGGGGCCGACGAAGGTGACCGTGTCGGCGACGGTGTCCGCGTACGGCTGCATCTCGCGCGGGATCAGCGCCAGCGCACGGTCCGGGCGCCCGGCGAACGAGGCGTGGTCCAGCCCGGTGACGCCGTTCTCCGCCAGCCAGGCGTCGAACCTGGCGAAGTGCTCGGCCGCCCCGGGCAGGGCGCGCAGCATCTCCATGACGGTGGCCCCGTGGTCGGCCCACGCCACGTAGGTGGGTGAGAGCTGCACGCTGGGGATGCCCCAGTTCTCACCGAGCACGCGGGCGGGGTACCCGGCGATGTCGTACAGGAAGAGGTCGGGGCGGTCGTCCTCGTAGGCGGCCCGGACGACGGGGAGCTGGGCCATCCCGTCCTCCAGGAAGACGTCCATCGCCCGGATCGGGTCCTCCGGCCAGTCGGCGTCGGCGACGGGCAGGGTCGTGGCGCAGGGGACGAGTTCGGCGCCGGCGCCGGTGATCAGGTCGGCCATCAGGGGGTCGTTGGCGTAGGTGACGCGGTGGCCGCGGGCCACCAGCTCCCGGATGATCTCCAGGCTGGGCAGGACGTGGCTGACGGCGGGAACGCCGACCATGGCGATGTGGGCGCGACGGGTCATCGCAGTGTCTCCGTATGCAGATGTCGGGTAGGGCTGTGGGGCCCCGGGACCGGGGCGGTGCGCGGCGGCGTCGCTCGACGCGGGCCTCTAGCCGTACATCTGAAGCATGTGCATGGCGTGATGCTATCCGTGGCGCTCTCCCGGCGACAAGCCGTTTTCCCGGGGCCCTCCGGCCGTAGGATCGGGTCCCCGGCCCCACTCCCGCACCCCTTGGAGGTCCCGTGCCCGCCTCGGTCCCCGGCCCCGCGCCGGTCGCACTCGTCATCTCCCTCCGGGTGCTCCCCGGCCGCCGGGAGGACTTCCTCGCCGGGATCTCCCGCAACGCGTCTGCGGCGGTGCGCGAGGAGCCCGGCTGCCTGCGCTTCGACGTGGTGCAGGACGGCGCCGACCCGGACGTCTTCCGGGTGTACGAGGTGTTCGCCGACCGGGAGGCCCTGCTCGCGCATCGCGGGACCGCGCACTTCCTGGCCTGGCAGAGGAGGAAGGCCGAGGTGGTCGTCCCCGGAAGCCAGGTCGACCACCTCGGGTCGCTCGCGGTCAGCGAGGGCTGAGGCGCCTCACTCCGGGTCCTCCGGCCGCTCCCGGGGCGCGCGGTGGCGTCCTCCGCCGGAGCGCCTGGAGGCGCCCTCGCCGTCCGCCCCCTCCGGGCCGGCGTCGTCCGGCCCGGTCCTCTCGTCCCCGCGGTAGCCGTCGGCGTAGCCGCCCGCGTAGCCGTCGTCGAACGCGGTCAGCCCGGACCCCTCCTCGGCGGGGCGGGGCTCGTCCCGGGCGAGGGGGGCGCCGTCGCCGTCGCCGTCCCGGACGGCGGCGTGCGCCCCGCGGAGCCGGAACCCGGCGACCGCCATCACGACGCCGAAGATGATGGCGTAGACGCCGACCACGAACACGATGGCCTGCGCGCCCTCCAGCGGCCAGAACCACAGGAGGAGGCCGAACACGACGGAGAGCGCGCCGACGAAGATCAGCAGCCACTCCGAGCTGATGTGCGCGCGCAGGCGGATGGCGGTGACGATCTCGGCCACACCGGTGATGACGGCCCACGCACCGATCACGAGCACGACCGCCATGCCGAAGGCGACCGGCCAGATCAGGGCGATCAGGCCCAGCAGGACGCTGACGACCGCCTGGGCGGCGAGGGAGCCCCGGCTGCCCGGTGCGGCGCGGTACGCCGCGTAGCCCAGGGCCGCGCCGTCGACCAGCGCGTAGACACCGAACACGATCGCCAGGGCGACCAGGGTGACCCCGGGCCACACGAGGGCGATCAGTCCGAAGAGCACCGCGGCCGCGCCGCGGAGGACCACAACCCACCAGTTCCGGCTCAGCTCACCGAGCAGGTCACCGGTCAACGCGTACCGGACCATCGTCGCCTCCCCTTCACCAGCACGGCCCGTGCGGGCCACACCCTGCAACTTCCCTCAAGGTCGCACATGGATGACAGACTGTACGCAAAATGCGGGGAAAGGGCGGACTATGTACCGGTAGGGACAGTGCCGCCGCCCCGGCGCGACCGGTACGCGGGTGAACGAAGACGACGGTGCCCGCCCTCGCCTGCGGCGTGGGC
>NZ_JBSHDN010000048.1:0-37570 GCF_053616335.1 Nocardiopsis sp. NPDC055824 | reverse complement strand
CCCCCGGCGCCGTCAACGCGCCTACTCGTCCTTCTTGGACCCGAACATGATCTCGTCCCACGAGGGGACCGATGCGCGTCGGCCGCGGCCCTTGCGCTTGGCCGCGGCGCGGTCGTTGCTCCCGTTGGCGACCGCCGGCACGGCCGCGGGGCTCGCGGGCGCCTGGTCGGCGGCGCGGCGGGGGGTCCCGGTGTCGTTGAGGTCCATGGTGGCCCGGCGGCGCCGCGCGGCGGGCCGCGGCTGGGCCGGGGGATCGGCCGCCGGCGGTGCGGTGTCGGGTTCGGCGGCGCGTGCCGGACGGCCCTCCGGCGGCCACTCGGGGGCCGTGCGGCGCTCGGGGCGCGGGGGCCGCTCCTCCGCGCCGTGGTCCGCGTACGCCGCGGGCGCCGACGGCTCGGGCGCGGGGCGCCGGTCGGGCTCGGGGGCACGGGGCCCGGGTTCGGCGCGCGGCCCCCCGAAGGGGTGCTCGGGGCGCGTCCCGCCCGGGCGTTCCGCCCGGTCGTCCCACTCTCGGACGCGTTCGGTGGGCAGGCGGCCCGTGGGGCGGCGCTCGCCCTGGCGCTCGCCGGGGGCACGGTACTCCGAGGGGCGGCGCTCCTCCTCGCGGAGCCTGTCGGCGGGGTGTGCGTCGGACGGGCGGAACTCGGCGGGGCGGTGCTCCTCCGACCTGTACCGCGGCTCGCGGCGGGGGTCGCGGTCCGGGTCGGCGTCCCCGTCGCGGCCGTCCGCACGCTGACCGGGACGGCGGTGACCGGCCTGCTCCGAGCCGGGCACCTCGAACCGGCGCCGGCGCTCGTCGCGGACGGGGTCGCCGAACCGGTCGGTCTCGGGCCGGGCCGCCCGGACGGGGGGCAGCGGGTCGTCGAGGGGTTCCTCCCGGGGCGCCCGGCTGGCCGGGGCGTGGTCGGGTCGCCGCTCCGCCGCCGACTGCGCGTCCATCCGGGGCATGTGCGCGGGGGCCTCGCTCCGGCGCGGTGCGAAGGGCGTCACGTTCGCGCCGGGGGCGGACGGCGCGTCCGGCTCCGGGGAGGAGAACCGCGCGGCCTCCTCGTCCGCGGGCACCACGCTGTTGTGTCTGGGCTCGTACAGCCAGTGGGCGACGCGCTCCTCGCTGCCGTGCAGGAAGACGAGCTTGAGCTGCCACGAGCGGTCCTCGCGCTTCCACGAGTCCCACACGGCGTCGCCGGTCTCCAGCTGGTGTGCGCCGATCCGCTTGGCGACCAGGTCGCCCAGGGAGGGGCCCGGTCCGGCGTCGCCGTGCGCCCGCACGGTCGCGCGCTGGGCCTGCTGGGCGATGTACTCGCGTTCCTGGAGGACGGGGCCCTCGAACCAGCGGACCCGTTCGATCGGTATGCCGGAGATCTCGGAGATGGCCTCCGCGGTCTCGCCGGACCGGATGCGGGCCTGGATTTCCTTGGGGCGCAACGGATTCTCCACTTCGATCTCGTACTGGCCGAGCCGGGAGAACTGGCCGCGGACTGCGGCGCGGAGACGGTCGTCGACGGGCAGCGTGAAACGGGTTCCACGGCCGGCGCTGGCGAGCACCAGGTAGGTGCCGTCCTCGCTCACGGCCACGAGGCGAAGCTCGTGCATCGCCCTCCCTTTCGCGTCCCGTCGAGGGTAGGTCCCGCGACCCGGTCCCCGCGTTCTCCAAGTCTGGTCGGCCGACAGCGGTTCGGCCAGTACCGCGCCCGGCATGTCCGAACTGTGCTCGCCTCCCGTTCCGTGGCACTGACCACGGTGGGAGCCGCCCCGGGTGCCGGGGCACTCACGGTCGCTTCCGCTGCCAATCTTGGCACGCTGAGCCTTCGGCGACCGGGAGCGATCGGGGGGAATGTCGCCGATCCCGTGCGAAGGCTCCGCGGTGATGGTATCCCGGGGCCCCTGAATCACCCCAGGTATGGGAAAAACTCCGATCTCGGCCCGGGGCCCGATCGGACGACGCCCCTCTTCGGCAAACCGACACGCCGACCTATGCCGGAGAGTGATGCTTCTTATGTCTTGGCGTTATCGGAACCCGGGGCCCCTTAGGGTGAGTTATCCATCTATGGGCGAAATGTGATGTTTGGTGACTGTGGGGCTGTATGCCCCACCACACGCGCATCCCGCCAGTACGAGTTCCCGTCGCGCCCCGCGCGGCCGACGAAGGAGGGGCGACCGGATGGGTCGGACCGGACACGACGACGACAACGAGGCGGAGGAGGGCACCGGGAAGAAGAAGCGGATCGAACTGAGCGTCTCCCAGGTCGCGGGCGCCGGCGCCGCCACGCTCGCCGCCGCGACCGCGGCCTCGTACCTCAACGTGTACGGCACGGTCGTCGGCGCCGCCGTCATGGCCACGCTCAGCACCCTGGTCAGCCCCCTCCTCCAGCACTGGTTCTCCCGCAGCGGCGAACAGGCCAGGCAGCTGGCGGGGAAGGCGGTCGGCCACACCGAGGCCGGACCCGTGGCGCCCGGGGCGCCCGTGGCCCCCTTCCCGGAGGGGATCTCCGAGTCGGGCCTGCTCAGGGAGGTCTCCGAGGCGGGCCCTCCCGACGGAGCGCCCCGCGACTTCGACGCCACCCGCACGATGGCCATGCCCGCACTGGGGGCGACCGACGACGGGACCGCCGCCTTCGGCGGCCCCGGGGGCCCCGCGAACCGGGCCGGCGTCCCGGACGGGACCGCCCTGCTGCCCGCGGTGGACACCGGGGGCCGGGGCCGCGGCGGTTCCGGGGAGCGGGAGGGGGGCGGCCTCCGTCCGCGGCGCGGCTGGCGCTCCGTGGTGGTCCCGGCCGCCGCGGTGTTCGCCCTGGTGATGCTCGTGATCCTGCTGTTCGAGCTGTTCACGGGACGGTCGCTGACCGCCTGGACGCAAGGCGGCGAGGAGCCCACCTCGCCCACCCTGCTCGGTGGTTCCAGCTCGGGCGCCCCGGCGCAGGAGGACGACCCCGGGACCGGGGAGACCACCGAGGACGAGCCCTGGACCACCGACCGGGAGCCGGGGACGGGAACGACCGGGACGACGCCCGAGCCGGACGCCCCCGCGACCGAGGAGCCCGAGGACGGCACCGGTGGCGGCGGGACGGGCGGCGACGGCGGCACCGGTGGGACCACCGAGCCCACGGACCCGCCGGTCGAGGAGCAGGAACCCCAGGACCCGGGTACGCAGCAGCCCGACCCCGGGACCGGCGACGGCGGAGGACAGGGGGGCGGGGCCCCCGCCCCGGCGCCCGCCCCCGCGCCCCCCGCGGGCTGACGGGCCCCCGGCACAGGACGACGGCGGCGGGACCCCGCACGGGGCCCCGCCGCCCGTGTGCGGCGACGCGTGCCCCGGGCGGGAGGGAGCCGGGCCCCGGGGCCCGCACCGCGTCCCCGGCGCCTCAGCCGAGGACCCGCTCCAGGTAGTCGTTGCCGAACCGGCGCCCCGGGTCCACGCGGTCGCGCACCGCCAGGGCCTCGCCCAGGCGCGGGTAGACCTTCTCCAGGTAGGACCGGTCGCGCGTGTGCATCTTGCCCCAGTGCGGGCGCCCGCCCACCGACGTGAACACGGCCTCCATGTCGGCGAAGTACGCCTCGTGGGGGGTGCCCTTGTACACGTGCACCGCGACGTACGCCGTGTCGCGCCCGTAGGCGGTCGACAGCCACACGTCGTCGGCCGGCGCGAACCGCACCTCCACCGGGAAGCTCACCCGGTGGTCGCCCCGGTCCACGATCCTGCGGGCCTCGCGCAGCACGTCCACCAGGTGCTCGGCGGGGATCGCGTACTCCATCTCGACGAACCGCACGTCGCGCACGGACGCGAACACCTTGTGCGACGTGTCGGTGTACCTGCGGGCCGACAGCGCCCGCGAGCTGATCCGGTTCACGGCGGGCACGAGCCGGGGGTGGCGCCGGCACACGCGGTTGACCCTCTCGAAGACCGTGTTGGACAGGAAGTCGTCGTCCAGCCACGCCCGGAAGTCGGACAGCGGCCGTGCCGGCCCGTCCGCGGTGTTGTTGCGCTTGGTGTTGGTGTTGCCGGTGTGCGGGAACCAGAAGAACTCGAAGTGCTCGTTGCCCGCACGCAGCTCGGGAAGCCTCTCCAGCACCTCGTCCAACGGCATCGGCTCCTCCCTCGCGTACAGCAGGAAGGCCGGGCGCACCGCCATCGTCAGCGCGGTGACCACGCCGAACGCGCCCAGCCCCACCCGGGCGGAGTGGAACAGCCCGGGGTCGCGGTCCGGGGAGCACTCGACCACGGAGCCGTCGGCGAGCACCATCTCCAGCCCGACCACCTGGGAGGCCAGGCCGCCCGAGTCCCGGCCGGTCCCGTGGGTGCCGGTCTGCACCGCTCCGGCCATGGTCTGCACGGCGATGTCGCCCATGTTGGCCAGGGCGACGCCGTGCTCGGCCAGCACGTCGTTGAAGTCGCACAGGGGAAGGCCCGCCTCGACCGTGGCGGTGCCCGCCTCCGGGTCGACCGAGCGCACCGCGGCCAACGAGGTGGGGGAGAGGAGGAGGCCGTCGGTGACCGCCACGTCGGTGAAGGAGTGGCCCGAACCGACCATGCGGACCCTCAGGCCCTCGTCGGCGGCCGAGAGGACCGCGGCGGCCACCGCCGCGGTGTCCCCGGGAGCCGCCGTGCGCCTCGGGCGCGCCTGGTAGGTGTCCGCCCATGTGTGCCACGACACATCTGTCATGCGGCGACATTACCCACCGGTCACTTCTGCCGCCAGGGGGGTCCTCCGCCGGGTGCTCCGCCCGCCGGGGGAGGGGAGGCCAAGACCACAGGGCGCTGATCCGGGGGGTCGCGCGAGGAGGTCCCGGAGAGCTGGTTTCATAAGGTCCATGAGGCCTTACGACGCGTTTCTGCTGATCTCCTTCGGTGGCCCGGAGGGCGAGGACGAGGTCATCCCCTTCCTGGAGAACGTCACCCGCGGACGCAACATCCCCCGCGAGCGGCTGGCCGAGGTCGGAGAGCACTACTTCCTGTTCGGGGGCGTGAGCCCGATCAACCAGCAGTGCCGGGACCTGATCGCCGCGATCACCGACGACTTCTCCGCCAACGGGATCGACCTGCCCGTCTACTGGGGCAACCGGTTCTGGGCGCCGATGCTCACCGACACCCTCGCCGCGATGCGCGACGACGGCGTGCGCCGGGTGCTGGCCCTGCCCACCTCCGCGTACTGCAACTGGTCGAGCCGCACGGCCTACGAGGAGGACATCGCCCGCGCCCGCGCCGCACTGGGGGAGGACGCCCCCGAGGTCGACCTGATCCGTCCCTTCTACGACCACCCCGGGTTCGTCGAGCCGCTGGTGGAGCACACCCTCGCGTCCCTGGACGCCCTCCCCGAGGACCAGCGCCGGGGCGCCCGCCTGCTCTTCTCCGCGCACTCCATCCCCATGGCGATGGCGCAGGAGAGCGGAGGTCCGGGGCAGGGGTTCGGCCCCGCGGGCGCCTACGGGGCGCAGCTCGCCGAGGTGGCCCGCCTGGTGGTGGACCGCCTCGACCGCGAGTACCCGTTCGAGGTCGTCTACCAGAGCCGCAGCGGCCCGCCGAGCCAGCCCTGGCTGGAGCCGGACGTCAACGACCGCATGGAGGAGCTCGCCGCCGAGGGCGTGCCCGCCGTGGTCGTCGTCCCGCACGGGTTCGTCTCCGACCACATGGAGGTCAAGTTCGACCTCGACGTCGAGGCGCGCGAGACCGCGCAGAAGCTGGGCATCGGCTACGAGCGCGCGCTCAGCCCGGGCACGCACCCCGCGTTCGTCTCCATGGTGACCGACCTGGTCCGCGAGTACACCGGCGGGAAGGAACCCCGGAAGCTGGGCGCCCTCCCGCGCTGCGCCGGCTGCGACTGCTGAACTGCTCCGCGCCGGGACGGGGCGGAGCGCCGGGCCTCCGCCCCCGGACGCGGCCGGGCGGCCCCCTCGCGGACCCGCCCCCGACGCGGTCCGGAGCGGGGTCCGCCGCGCGGTCGCGCCGGACGGGGGAGCGCGGCCGGGGCGCGCCGGTAGGTTGGGTAAACGCTGCTGACACCGCCCCTCTCCCGAGTCGACGGCGCCAGTGGCCGCCCAGGACCCGCCCGATAGGGTCTCACCGGATCACGAGTCGACGTTCAGGAGTATGTGTCTTGGTTCGTTCCTGGTATGAGCTGCCGGAGTACGTCCGACTTCGCCGCGTCAACGGCCTGCGCCTCTCGCCGGACGGAACCCGTCTGGTCGCACCCGTCAGCGGCATCGCCCCCGACGCCAAGTCCTTCCGCAGCGCCCTGTGGGAGATCGACGTCAACCCCGAGGCCGAGGGCGGGAGCGCTCCCCGACGCCTCACCCGCTCCGCCAAGGGCGAGAGCGGCGTCGGCTTCCTGCCCGACGGCTCGGTGCTCTTCACCACCGGCAGACCCGACCCCGAGGCCGGGCCCGAGGACAAGGCGGCCTCCGCCCTGTGGCTCCTGCCCGCCGGGGGCGGCGAGGCCCGCCAGGTCGCCTCCCGGCCCGGCGGCGTCGGCTCCTTCACCGTCGCCCGCGACTCAGGCCTGGTCGCCTTCACCTCCGACGTCCTCCCGCGCAGCGAGGACGAGGAGGGGGACAGGGAGGCCCGCAAGGCCCGCGAGGAGGCCGGCGTCAGCGCCATCCTGCACGAGGCGCTCCCCGTCCGCCACTGGGACAGCGACGTCGGCCCCGACCACCCCCGCTACTTCGTCGCCGAGCCGCCGGCCGACGACGACGCCCGGCTCGGCGAGCCCCGCGACCTCACCCCGGACGCGGGCATGGCGCTCCTGGGCGCGGGCGGCTCCCTCACGCCCGACGGCGCGGTCCTCGTCACCGAGTGGCGGGTCCCCGCCGCCGGGGGCGCCCACCGCACCGAGGTCGTCGCCGTCGACACCGCCACCGGCGAGCGGCGCACGATCGCCACCGACCCCGAGTTCGACTTCGGCCGCCCGCAGGTCTCCCCGGACGGGCGCAGCGTCCTCCTCGTCCGCAGCCACGAGGGCGAGTACGACGGCGAGCCGCGCGACGAGACCGCGTGGCTGGTCGACCTGGCGACCGGCGAGGGCCGCGACCTGCTCCCCGCACACGAGATGTGGCCGCGCGAGCTCGCCTGGTCCGCCGACTCCGGCGCCGTGTTCGTCGTCGCCGACGAGAACGGCCGCCGCCCGGTCTTCCGCGTCGACACGGCCACCGGCGCGCTCACCCGGATCACCGGCGACCACGGCGCCTACAGCGGCCTCAACCCCTCCCCCGACGGCCGGTACGTGTACGCGCTGCGCGACGCCTGGGACGCCCCGCCGGCCCCCGTGCGCCTGTCCTCGGACACCGAGGACGGGGAGCCCGCGTACCTGCGCACGCCCGGCTCCGCGCTGACGATGCCCGGCACCCTGACCGAGGTCGAGGCCACGGCGGACGACGGCACCCGGATCCGGTCCTGGCTCGTCCTGCCGGAGGAGGCGTCCGCGGAGTCGCCCGCACCGCTCATGCTGTGGGTGCACGGCGGCCCGTACATGAGCTTCAACGGCTGGTCCTGGCGCTGGAACCCGTGGCTGCTCGCCGCCCGCGGCTACGCGGTCCTGCTGCCCGACCCGGCGCTGTCCACCGGCTACGGGCAGCACATGCTCCGCCGGGCCTGGGGCAAGTGGGGACCGCGCACGTACGCCGACGTCATGTCCGCCACGGACGCCGCAGTGGCCCGCGACGACATCGACGCCGAGCGCACCGCCATGATGGGCGGCTCCTTCGGCGGCTACATGGCCAACTGGATCGCCGGGCACACCGACAGGTTCAAGGCGATCGTCTCGCACGCCTCCCTCTGGGGCCTGGACGGCTTCAACGGCACCACCGACTACCCGCCGGTGTGGGAGCGGGAGTTCGGCACCCCGCTGGCGCGGCCGGAGCGCTACACCCTGAACTCGCCGCACCTGCACGCGGCGGACATCCGCACGCCGATGCTCGTCATCCACGGCGACAAGGACTACCGGGTGCCCATCTCCGAGGGGCTGCGCCTGTGGCGCGACCTGCTGCTGCACGAGGTGGACGCCAAGTTCCTGTACTTCCCGGACGAGAACCACTGGATCCTCACGCCGGGGAACGCCCAGATCTGGTACAAGACCGTCTTCGCCTTCCTCGACCACCACGTCCACGGCAAGGAGTGGGCCAGGCCCGACCTGCTGTAGGCGGGTCCTCCCCGCCCCTGCCGGTCCTCCTTCCGCCGCGCCCCCGCGCCCCCGCGCCCCCGCGCCCCTGGCGCACGGCCGGGCCGGACGCCGAACCCGCCGCGCGGGAGGCCGCCCGTCGGCCGGGGAGCCCTCCGGAGAACACTCCCCGGCCGCGGCGCGGTGGGGGCGGGGCCGCTGCCCCGCGTCCCACCGCACCGCTCCGCCCCCGGGAACCCTCCGGGGGCGGAGCGGGAGGCCGTCAGACGACCGTCGCGAGGAGCGCGGCCCACTCGCGGTTGGGGAACTCCAGGTACCCCCTGTCCCGGTTCCGTGTGTCGCGTACGGCCGCGGTCGCGCCCTCGGACACCTCGACGCAGTTCGTGGCGCCCTGGCTGTGACCGGCCTTGTGCCATGTCCGCGGGGTCTGCTGCTGGTGATGCATGAGGCTGCCTCTTTCTCCTCGGAGTGTCCAGAGGTCCGGAGGAAGGGCGCCCGCGGACTTCCGGAGGGTCGGTCCACGCCGCCGGACGGGTCCGGAGCGGTTCCGGACGCCCGCCGTGCGGCGAGGGGGCGCGGACCGGGGCCCGCGCCGGCTTCTCGCCGTGCGTCCGTGACCGTTCACGGCCCGCTCGCGGTGCGCCCGGGAGGGCGGTGCCGGGACCGGGCACCGGATGGGTTCCTCCCGCGTTCGCTCTCACGCCTCCCCGGAACGGACAGTGCCCGATCCGGGCGGGGTGATGCGCTCCGAGGACGGAACGCGGCCGGGCGCGCCGCACGGTACGCGGTACCGGGCGCTCCGCGCCGGCCGCCGGCCCCCGGGGAAGGGCCGTCCCCCCGGGGCCCCGCCGCAGCGGTCCCGCCGATCCGAGCCGCCGCCCCGGCCGACGGGCATAGGGTGCGGTTGCGGGGCCTTCAGGGGCGTCGGTAGCGCTCCCGGCCCCGCGCACCAGCATGCGTACCGGGCACCCGGCGGCCCCGCGTCCGGGCGGGGCCGGCACGGGGCCATGCCACGACGGGGAGAACCACCAGTGAGTACCACCCACGCCGCACCCGACCGGGAGAGCCTGCGCGACCTCGCCGTGAGAGTGGCGGCGGAGGCGGGCGACCTCGCCGCCGGGGGCCAGGCGGGCATCACCGTGCTCGACACCAAGTCCAGCCCCACCGACGTCGTCACCAGGATGGACCGCGCCACCGAGGACCTCATCCGGGCGCGCCTGCTCGCCGTCCGCCCGGACGACGCCGTCCTGGGGGAGGAGGGCGGCGGCGAGGAGGGAACCAGCGGGGTGCGCTGGATCGTCGACCCCATCGACGGCACCGTCAACTACCTGTACGGAAGCCCCGACTGGGGCGTGGCCGTGGCCGCCGAGGTCGACGGCGTGGTGGTCGCCTCCGCGGTCAACGTGCCCGCGCGGGGGGAGATGTTCGAGGCGGTCCTGGGCGGCGGCTCCCGCCGCAACGGCGAGCCCCTCCAGGCCCCGCCCGCGGTCCCCCTGGAGCTCGCGCTGGTCGCCACCGGTTTCGGCTACTTCGCCGAGCGGCGTATCCAGCAGGCGAAGGTCCTCCTGGAGGTCGTCCCGCACATCCGCGACATCCGGCGCGGAGGCTCGGCCGCGGTGGACCTGACCGGCCTCGCCACCGGTCGCTGCAACGCCTACTACGAGCGCGGGCTCCACGCCTGGGACTGGTCCGCGCCGGGCCTGGTGGCCAGCGAGGCGGGGATCCGCGTGGGCGGCCCGGGGGGCGGGCCGCCCGGCAACGACCTCGTCATCGCCGGGCGCCCGGAGCTCTACGACGCCCTCGACGCGCTCCTGGCGCCGCTGGGCGCCGACACCGACGGCTGACCCCGGGCACGCGAAGGGCGCGGTGGGAGCTCCTCGTCCCACCGCGCCGCGACGCCGTCATCCGCCCCGGGCGTCCTAGGCGCGGGTGTCGAGGCCGTTGCGGGCCGCGATGCGGTGCAAGTCCTCCAGTTCCGACGCATGCGTGTCGGCGAGGAAGTCGTCTCCGGCGGCCTGCGCGGCCTTGAAGGAACTGTTGGTCTCGTTGATGCGAACCGTGATCTCCGCGAGGAACTCGCCCATTGCACCTCTTCCAGGGGTAGGCACCGGGGCACGCTGGTGCGCCGGTGCGGATCCGTTCGCGCACGCCGGGGGGCGTCCGCACGATCGAAGTGGTCACGACCCTGTGACACGCGTACGCGTCGCGGTCCGGCCCTCGGGCCGGTGTCCGCGCGCATCCCTTACGTGTACCGCACTGTGATCCAGGTCAAACCCCCGCCCCCCGCACGTGATCCTTCCGTGACCCGTCCCCGGGCGGGGGCGTGCTGCCGGGACGGGTGGGGGCCCGGCCGAGGGGACGCGGAGCCGGCACTGCCCGGCGTCCGCCCGGCCCCCGGTCAAGTCCGGATCAAGGGTGTCCCACGACACATTTCCCTCCGGGGTCTTGTGCTTACTCGTTCCTTATTCTTCATCTGACACATTCGAGACGTGCGGGGTTGGGTCGCTGCCGACGGTTGGGGGATTCGTCGGCGGCGGCTCCCCGTGCGCCAAGGGGAGTTGTGAAGCTCCCGGCCCAGCGCCCGTGGTCACACGGGGGTGAGGTGGGCGGCCGGTTCGCGAAACCGCCGCGACGGGTTTACCGTCTCCTTACCCCGGCTGTGAAAGAACGGATGACGCGGCCGGGACCAAGAACGCCGCTGCCGGTGTGTTGGGGGATGCGCCGGCAGCGGCCCCTTTTCTTCCAGGTACCAACGCTTCAGAGGAACAACGTGCGCGTACTCGTGGTCGAAGACGAACGAGTCCTGGCCGACGCCGTCGCGGTCGGGCTGCGCCGCGAGGCCATGGCCGTCGACGTGGTCTACGACGGCGACACCGCCCTGGAGCACACGGCCGTCAACGACTACGACGTGGTCGTCCTGGACCGGGACCTCCCGGGCACCCACGGGGACGACGTCGCCCGCACCCTGGTCAACGAGAGCTACAACGGCCGCATCCTGATGCTCACCGCCTCCGGCGGCGTCCAGGACAAGGTCGAGGGCCTCACCATCGGGGCCGACGACTACCTGGCCAAGCCCTTCGCCTTCGCGGAGCTCATCGCCCGCGTGCGCGCGCTCAGCCGCCGCTCCGCGCCGCCGCTCCCGCCGGTCCTGGAGCGCCACGGCATCACCCTCGACCCGGCCAACCACCGCGTGTACCGCGACGACCGGGAGATCCCCCTCACGCCCAAGGAGTTCGCCGTCCTCCAGGTGCTCATGCGCGCCCAGGGGACCGTGGTCAGCGCCGAGGGGCTGCTGGAGAAGGCCTGGGACGAGAACGCCGACCCCTTCACGAACGTCGTCCGCGTCACCGTCATGACGCTGCGCAAGAAGCTCGGCGACCCGCCCGTCATCCAGACAGTGCCCGGTGCGGGGTACCGGTTGTGAGACCGGGGGAGCGTCCCGAGCCCGGGCAGGTGGAACCCACCGGCCCCGGCGACACCGGGACGTGGCGCCGACTGCACTCCGCCTCTCCCCGGGGCGGGGCCGCGGAGCGCTCCACGGCCTCCGAGCGGGTCCACCACTTCACCGACAACATCAGCCTGCGCGCGCGGCTCACCCTCATCTACGGGATGCTGTTCTTCGCCGCGGGCTCCGTGCTCGTCCTGGTCAACTACCTGGTCGTGGCGGTCCTGCTCAACGCGCTCCTGGCGGAGGAGTCCGCCTCGGAGCTGCTCGCCCACAGCTACCTCATCGAGGAGGTCCTCACCCACGTCACGCGGTTCTCACTGCTGGCGCTGTTCCTGGTGGGGCTCCTCGCGGTGGCCCTGGGGTACGCGGTGGCGGGGCGGGCCCTGTCGCCGCTGCAGAAGATCACCCGCATCGCGCGCCGGCTGTCGGAGCGGTCCCTGCACGAGCGGATCGCCCTGTCCGGTCCCGACGACGAGATCCGCGAGCTGGCGGACACCTTCGACGGGATGCTGGAGCGCCTGGACCGGGCCTTCGACGGGCAGCGGCGCTTCGTCGCCAACGCCTCCCACGAGCTGCGCACGCCCCTGGCGATCAACCGCACCCTCCTGGAGGTGGCGCTCAGCGCGCCGGACGTCTCGTCCGACCTGAAGAGCGTGGGGCAGACCCTCCTGGAGACCAACGCCCGCCACGAACGGCTCATCGACGGCCTGCTCTTCCTCGCCAAGAGCGACAGGGAGCTGGAGGTCCGGGCCAGGGTCGACCTCGGAGAGGTCGCCGGGACGGTGCTGAGCCAGCTCGACGGCGACCTGTCCGGTTCCGGCCTGTCACTGCGCCAGGACCTGCGTCCCGCCCCGGTGGTGGGCGATCCCGTCCTGCTGGAGCGGCTCGTCGGCAACCTGGTGGAGAACGCCCTCAAGTACAACGTCCCCGAGGGCGAGATCACCGTCCGCAGCGGCATGTACGAGGGGATGCCCGCCGTCCAGGTGGAGAACTCCGGCAAGGTGATCCCCGCCTACGAGATCGAGGGGCTGTTCGAGCCGTTCCGCCGGGGCTCCGGCGACCGGGTCGGCTCCAGCCGCAGCGCCGGGCTGGGCCTGTCCATCGTCCGCTCCGTGGTGCGCGCCCACGAGGGGGTGGTGACCGCCTGGCCCCGGGCGGGCGGCGGCCTGGTCGTCACCGTGTGCCTCCCCGTGTCCTCCGGGGACCCGGGCGACCGGCGCTGACCCGGGCCCGCGGTCGGCCGAACCCCCGTGGCCCGGCTCCTCCGGGCCCGCCACGGACGCCGTGCGCCGGCGCGGAGAGGTCCCCGGCGGGGCCGGGGGCCGGGACCGAGCTGCGTTCGGCCGGACTTCGTGGTATCTATACGTGTCCGAAGACACGCCCACCCGTGTCACGAGCGTCGCGCTCGGGTGGGTATGCTTCCCCGGGCGTGGACACGGAGGGAATCCCTCCTGACGTGGGCATGTCTTGGCTTTCGCCCGCCCCTGGGGGAGTGTTTTGCGCTTTGTCCGGAATGGGCGGAAGCGGATTTTCCTGGTCTACGAGGCGCTCGACGTTGGGTAGTACACAGGGAGCCGATCCTTGGCGCAGCCGCCACACATGGCCGCCATCGGTCACGATCCCGTGAAATTACTGCTCACCTGTGGACAGTGGCCCGGGAGGGGACACGGTTCACCGACATCGGGAAAACTCATCGGCAGATCCGGGCACAACGAAGGTCTCTCAAGCGTTACACCCGCGCGACGAGGCACTGAACGAGGGGGATGGAGTTAGCAGAGATGGCCACCGACTACGACAGCCCGCGCAAGACTGACGAGGACATCAACGAGGACAGCCTCCAGGAGCTGCAGGCGCGGCGCGTGGACAAGGGCACCGGCACGATCGACGTCGACCCCGACGAGGTCGCGGAGGGCATGGAACTGCCCGGTGCCGACCTGTCGGGCGAGGAACTCGCGGTGCGCGTGCTCCCGCGCCAGGCCGACGAGTTCACCTGCTCGCGCTGCTTCCTTGTGCACCACCGCAGCCAGCTCGCCGAACAGCGCGCCGGTCAGCTGGTCTGCAAGGAGTGCACCTGAGCGGACGGGACGGACGCTGAACCGCCCCGCTCCGTGCGACCTCCGGTCCGTCGGGAGCGGACCCCGCCGCGACTCGACGCGTCCCTCACCGGGGGCGCGTCGCGCGTACCGCCCGGACGTTCCCCGCCCGTCCGGACGCGAGGGGCCGGGGGGACGACGGCGGACGGCCGACCACACACCTGGGTGGTGCGGTCGGCCGCCCGCCGCCGTCACGGGGCGCCGGGCGCCCGGGCCTCAGAGCTCCAGCTCCTTGGGGCCGGCGCCGACCAGCTTCGCCCTGGCGGCCCGTACGGCCAGCACCCGGGCCACCTCCACGCCCACGCCGGCCATCACGGCCCAGCTGAGGGCACGGCCGAGGCTGACGTCGGGGGACTCCAGGTCCGTGGGCGGTTCCTCGCCGGTCACGCGGGTCCAGGCGAAGTTCAGGGCCTTGCGCATCACGAACTCCGCCGCGATCCCGGCCGCGAACCCGGCGAGAGCGGGACCGACGTCACCGCCGTCCTTCTTAGCCATGTGAATCGTCCACCGTTTCCGTTGGGTGTACGAGGGGGCGCGACGGGCGCGCCGCCCTCCTGTGCGTACGGGGAGATCCTTTCATGCCGACCTCCTGCGGACAGGATACCCCGGGGGGGTGTTTTTGCCCCTCTGTGACGCCCGGAAACCCGGAGCGATCACGGTCGTCGGAGCACTACCATTGCCCCATGACCAACCGCTCTCATTCCTTCCGCATGCCCGACAAGCCTTCGCTGGACGGTATCGAGGCGAAGTGGGTCGACGTATGGGATGAGTCCGGCGTCTACCACTTCGACCGCACCCGCAGCCGCGAGGACGTCTACTCCATCGACACCCCGCCGCCCACGGTCTCGGGGTCGCTGCACATCGGCCACGTGTTCTCGTACACGCACACCGACACCGTCGCGCGCTTCCAGCGGATGAACGGCAAGGCCGTCTTCTACCCGATGGGCTGGGACGACAACGGTCTGCCCACCGAGCGCCGCGTCCAGAACTACTACGGCGTCCGCTGCGACCCGTCGGTCCCCTACGACCCGGAGTTCGAGCCGCCGGCCAAGCCCGACCCCAAGCGGCAGATCCCCGTCTCCCGGCGCAACTTCATCGAGCTGTGCGACACGCTCACCGCCGAGGACGAGAAGGTCTTCGAGTCCATCTGGCGCCGGCTCGGGCTGAGCGTCGACTGGCGCCACACCTACGCCACCATCGACGACAACTCGCGCGCCGCCGCCCAGCGCGCCTTCCTGCGCAACCTGGCCCGGGGCGAGGCCTACATGTCCGAGGCGCCCACCCTGTGGGACGTCACCTTCCGGACCGCCGTCGCCCAGGCCGAGCTGGAGGACCGCGAGCGCCCCAGCGCCTACCACGAGGTCGCCTTCCACAGGCCCGACGGCACAGCGGTCCACATCGAGACCACCCGGCCCGAGCTCCTGGCCGCCTGCGTCGCCCTGGTCGCCCACCCCGACGACGAGCGCTACCAGGACCTGTTCGGCACCACCGTGCGCACGCCGGTCTTCGGCGTGGAGGTCCCGGTCCGGGCGCACCGCCTCGCCGACCCCGAGAAGGGGTCCGGCATCGCGATGATCTGCACCTTCGGCGACACCACCGACGTCACCTGGTGGCGCGAGCTCCAGCTGGAGACCCGCCCCGTCATCGGCTGGGACGGCCGCTTCATCGCCGACCCGCCCCGGGGGCTGGAGTCCGGCGCCGCCCGCGAGGCCTACGACGCGCTCGTCGGCGCCACCGTCCACACGGCCCGCGAGCGCACCGTCGAGATGCTCCGCGCGAGCGGCGACCTGATCGGCGAGCCCAAGCCCATCACCCACCCGGTGAAGTTCTACGAGAAGGGCGACAAGCCCCTCGAGATCGTCACCACCCGCCAGTGGTACATCCGCAACGGCGGCCGGGACGAGGACCTGCGCGAGCAGCTGATCGCGCGCGGGCGCGAACTCACCTGGCACCCCGAGCACATGCGCGCCCGCTACGAGAACTGGGTCGGCGGCCTCAACGGCGACTGGCTGGTCAGCCGCCAGCGCTTCTTCGGCGTCCCCTTCCCCGTCTGGTATCCGCTGGACGCCGACGGCAACCCGCGCTACGACGAGCCGATCCTCCCCTCGGAGGACCAGCTCCCGGTCGACCCCAGCTCCGAGGTCCCCACGGGCTACACCGAGGACCGGCGCGGCCTGCCCGGCGGCTTCATGGGCGACCCCGACGTCATGGACACCTGGGCCACCTCCTCGCTGTCCCCCCAGATCGCCTCCGGGTGGGAACGCGACCAGGACCTGTTCGAGCGCGTCTTCCCGATGGACTACCGCCCGCAGGGCCAGGACATCATCCGCACCTGGCTGTTCGCCACGGTGGTCCGCGCCAACTTCGAGAACGGCACCCTGCCCTGGAGCACCGCCGGCATCTCCGGCTGGATCCTGGACCCGGACCGCAAGAAGATGTCCAAGTCCAAGGGCAACGTCGTCACCCCCCTGGCGCTGCTGGAGAAGTACAGCTCCGACGCGGTCCGGTACTGGGCGGCGAGCGGCCGCCTGGGCACCGACACCGCCATGGACGAGGGCCAGATGAAGGTCGGCCGACGGCTGTCCATCAAGATCCTCAACGCCAGCAAGTTCGTCATGTCCGTCGCGGGCGAGGGCGCCACGGCCGACCCCGACCAGGTCACCGAGCCGCTGGACCGCGCGATGCTGGCCGCGCTCGCCGACGTCGTGGAGGACGCCACCGCCGCGTTCGCCGCCTACGACCACACACGGGCCCTGGAGCGCACCGAGCGCTTCTTCTGGGACTTCTGCGACGACTACCTGGAGCTCGTCAAGACCCGCGCCTACGACACCTCGTCCGCCGAGGGAGCCTCCGCGCGCGCCGCGCTCCTCGTCGCGCTGGGCGCCCTGCACAAGCTGTTCGCGCCCTTCGTCCCCTTCGTCGCCGAAGAGGTCTGGAGCTGGTGGCAGGAGGGATCGGTGCACTCCCAGACGTGGCCGGACGCCGCCTCCTACCGCGCCGCGGCAGCCGACGGCGACCCGGTGGTCCTCGCCGCCACGGCCGAGGTCCTGCGCGCCATCCGCAAGGCCAAGTCCGAGGCCAAGCTGTCGATGCGCGCCGAGGTCGAGCACGTGCGGGTCTCCGGCAAGCGGGTCGGGGCCGCCCGCGCGGCCACCGGTGACATCGCCGCCGCGGGCCGCGCGGCCGGGATCGACTTCCAGGACACCGACGACACCGACCTCACCGTCGAGGTGACGCTCCCCGAGGCCGCCGGGGAGTAGGACCGCGGCCGCGGGGAGCGTTCCCGGCGGCCGGGAGCACAGCCGCCAGGGCGCACGGGGCGGGACCGGGGACCCGGTCCCGCCCCGCCGTCGCGCCCGGATCCCCGGCGCGAACCGGCGGCGCCGGACACCGGGGCAGAGCCCGGAGGGCGATAGGCTCGACCGATGTGAGTACCACAGCCCCGGAAGGCGGCCGGATCCCGATCACGGTCCACCGCCTGGACCCCGGCCTCCCCCTGCCCGCGTACGCGCATCCCGGCGACGGAGGGGCCGACCTGCACACCGCGGTCGACCTCGTCCTCGCCCCCGGCGAACGCGCGACCGTTCCCACCGGCCTGGCGATCGCCCTCCCGGACGGGTACGCGGCCTTCGTGCACCCGCGCTCCGGTCTCGCTGCGCGCAGCGGCGTCACCATGGTCAACGCGCCGGGCACCATCGACGCCGGATACCGCGGTGAGATCAAGGTGATCCTGCTCAACACGGACAGGGAGACCCCCGTGAAGCTGACCCGGGGCGACCGGATCGCGCAGCTGGTCGTCCAGCGGGTGGAGCACGCGGTGTTCGTCGAGGCCGACTCCCTTCCGGAGTCGGACCGGGGGACGGGCGGTTTCGGTTCGACGGGGGGCCACGCCGCGCAGCGGTGACGGCTCCCACCAACCCCGGTGCGATCCCGGGACCAACGGAATCGGAGAGGTGAAGGCGTGTTTGGACGCCGCCGCAAGAAGCGGGACAATGAGACCGGCAGAACGGGATCGGAGGCCGGCCCCACCACGGGCGGGGCCGCCGGCGACGTCTCCTTCGGCAACGAGGTCGAGCCTGAGGCGTCCCGGGGCCAGCCCGTCAAGGACGCGGACCGCTACCGCACCACCGGTCCGTGGGACTCCACCGAGGACGCGCCCGAGGCCGGACGCATGGACCTGGGCAGCATCCGGCTGCCGATGGAGCAGGGCACCGAGATCCAGGTGAACGTCGCCCAGGACAGCGCGGGCAAGCAGAAGATCATCGGGGTGACCCTGGTACGCGGCAAGAGCGCGCTCCAGGTGCAGCCCTTCGCCGCCCCCAAGTCCTCCGGGCTGTGGGACGAGATGCGCGAGGAGCTGCGCGAGCAGGTCGTCAAACAGGGCGGGAAGGTCGAGGACCACGAGGGCACCTTCGGCCCCGAGCTCAAGGCGCTCGTCCCCGTCAAGGGACGCACGACCGAGGACGGCAAGCAGCTCGCCCAGCGGGTGCGCTTCATCGGCGTGGACGGCCCGCGCTGGGTGCTGCGCGGCGTGATCCGAGGCGAGGGGGCCTCCAAGCCCGAGGTGATGGCGGAGATCGAACAGCTCTTCGCGGGCATCGTCGTGGTGCGCGGCGACCAGCCGGTGCCGCCGAACGAGCTGCTCCAGATCACCGTGCCCAAGCAGATCCAGGAGCAGATGGCGCAGGCGGCCAAGACGCGCGCCGCCCAGCAGACCGCCCAGCACGGCAACGCCGGGCGCTCGCCCAACGGCGCCGCGCCGAACGGCTCCGGGCCCGCCGCGCCCGGCGGCGCCCCGAGCGGTTCCGGCGACTCCTGAGCCCGGCCACGTGGAGAGGTGCCGGGGGCGCCGCCCTTCCGTAGTCTGTGCCCCATGACAGAGACGACGGAGAAGAGCGCTCCCCGGCCGCTCCCCGAGGACTGGGACCGGGTCCTCGCGGTGGTCGCCCACCCCGACGACCTGGAGTTCGGCAGTTCGTCCGCGCTCGCCCGCTGGACCGGCCAGGGCAAGGACGTCGTGGAGCTCCTGGTGACCAAGGGCGAGGCGGGCATCGACGGCCTCGCCCCCGAGGAGTGCGCGCCGGTGCGCATGGCGGAGCAGCGCGCCTCCGCCGCCGCGGTGGGGGCCGCCACGGTCGAGTTCCTGGACTTCCCCGACGGCACCCTGGAGTACGGGCTGCCCCTGAGGCGGGCCCTCGCGGCGGCGATCCGGCGCCACCGTCCGGAGGCGGTCGTCTCCATCAACTTCCGCGAGCAGTTCGCGGGAGGCGGGGGCTTCAACCACGCCGACCACCGGGTCCTCGGCCCGGCCCTGCTGGACGCGGTCCGCGACGCCGCCAACCGGTGGGTGTTCCCCGACCTGGCGCAGGAGGGGCTCACCCCCTGGCCGGGTGTGCGCTTCGTGGCCTTCGGCGCGTCGCCGCGGGCCGCGCACTACGTGGAGCTGAGCGAGGCCGACCTGGCCGCCGGGGTGGCGTCCCTGGACGCGCACGCCGTCTACCTGGCAGCCCTCGACGGGTTCGACCAGAGGTCGTTCCTGCCCGAGGCCGCCGCCCGGGCCGGGTCGTGGGCGGGGGTGCCGCTGGCCACGGCCTTCGAGGTGTTCGAGGTCTAGGCGTACCGACCGCGGAGGTCGGTGACACCCACCCCGGCCTGACGCAGGCGAAGAGGGCCTCCGGTACCGGTGCGGACGGTGACGTCCGCCACCGGACCGGAAGGCCCCGACGCCCCGCACCGCCCACGCCGCCCCCCCCGCACCCGCCGGACGCCTCGCGCCGGCCCGCTGCGCCGTCGGCCGGGGCCGCGGCCCCCGCGCCGTGCCGTCCGCGCCCCTGCGGCCGGTCCCGGTACGCGGACGCGCCGCGGGCGCCCGACCGGGGCCGACACGGCGCTCCCCGAACCGGCCCCGCCCGCGGTGCGGCGGAAGCCACCGGTAGAAAGGGCTGAGCGTGTCCGCCGGACACGCACCGCCCGGCCTCCCGGGTGCCGGACGGAAACGAGGGACCGGACATGACCGAGGACGCACGGGGCGGGCGCCGGCGGCGACGCCGCTGGTGGGGGGTGGCCGCGGGGCTCCTGGTCGTGCTCCTGGCCGCCTGTGCCGCCTTCCTGGGGTGGGCCCTCACCCCGTACCGGGCCGAACCCGTGCCGCTGGCCGAGGCGGTCGAGAACCCCGCCGTGCAGGTGCGCAACACCGGGGACGCGGTGGTCGTCGCGCCGACCCGGGACGGCACGGGCACCGGCGTCGTGTTCTACCCCGGCGCCAGGGTCGAGGCGGAGGCCTACGTCGCCTCGTGGGCCCCGGTGGTCGCCGACACGGGCGCCACCGTCGTCATCCCCCGGATGCGCCTCAACATGGCCGTGTTCGACGTGAACCGGGCCGACTCCGCGGTGTCGGCCGTCCCGGACGTGGACACCTGGTACGTGGGCGGCCACTCCCTGGGCGGGGCGATGGCCGCGTCCTACGCGGGCGGCGACCCCGCGCCCGGGGTGGAGGGGCTGATCCTGTGGGCGTCCTACGCCACCGAGTCGGCGGGGCTGGCCGACCGCGACGACCTGAGGGTCCTGGCCGTCGCGGGCGGAAGGGACGCCCTCACGAGCCCGGAGGAGTTCGAGGAGAACGTCCGCCACCTGCCCGGTTCCGCGGAAACGGTGTCGGTGGAGGGGATGAACCACGCCCAGTTCGGCTCCTACGGCCCCCAGGACGGGGACGGCGAGGCCGCGCTGTCGGACGGGCGGGCACGCGCGGAGCTGGCCGGGGTCACCGGCGCGTTCCTGGCGCCCGACGCGGCCCCGGAGGCCTGACACGGGGCGCCCGGCCCCCGGACGGCCCCCGGACGGCGGGTGCCGCGGGCCGGTGTGCGCCCCGTGTCCCGCCGGCGGGCCCCGGAGAGGGCAGGCGTGGTCCTCCCGGGGCCGGTCCGTCGAGCGGACCTCAGGAGCCGGGACCCGGGTCCACCGGGTCCGCGATCCGTCCCAGGAACAGGATCGACCCGCCCCGGCGCAGCACGAACACGAACGGCCGGTCGACGGTGAACCTGACCGGCCGCAGGGGAGCGGCCGCCGCGCGGAGCATCATCACGGCGGTGGCCGCGGCGCCCTCGGCGCCCCTCTCGTCCACCTTCAGCACCGACTGGTGGAGGATCTCGTCCACCCGGAGCGGCTCCTCGCTGATCCCGTCGAAACGCGCCTCGTCCGTGACCATGTGACGCACCCCCGCGGACGCGAGGGGCTCCAACAGGGAGGTGTCGGTCTCCACGGTGAACCGGGGCAGGGCGAGGTCGACCTGCTGGGACGAGCGGACCCGGTAGAGCTCCGACAGGGCGGACGCCGTCAGCGGGGGAGGGGAGCCGGCGTCCCCGTCGTGGAGCAGCACGTCCAGGGTGAGGCCGTGGCCGCCCTCCAGGCCGACCATGCTCCACCCCTGCGCCCGAGCGTGGGGCAGTCGCGCCGACCGGTGCATGGTGGGGACCTTCCGCCTCCCGCCCGGTGCGTGGAACGGCCGGTCCCGGGTCAGGCCCGCCTCGAACGGGTCGGACCAGACGACCTTCACCCACAGGGCGTTGACCAGCAGCAGGCGGACGTCGGGGGAGATGCTGCCCGCCGGGAGGAGCTCGTCGATCAGCCCCCGGGTCACGTCGGACACCTTGCCGTTGACCCTGGCGCGCACGCCCTCGGAGTCGTTCTCGAAGTCGGCGCCCTCCACCTCCGCGCCGGGACGCGCGCGCACGCGTGCCGCGAACTCCGCCCGCACCGGGAGGTCGGCGGGCACGTACAGCCCGTTCAGCGCGGCCAGGTCCGGCCCGTCGCCGGAGGCCACCGCGGCGTCCAGGGCGTCCAGCAGGCCCTCGGTGTCGTCGCCGAGGAGGGCCGCCAGCTCTGCCAGGGTGCGGTCGGCGGCCCCGCTCGCGAGCAGCGCCAGCACGGTCCCCACCGAGTGCGGTGACCAGACGTGCGAGGCGCCGGGGCGGACCAGCGCGCGGTCCAGGGCGACGGCGAACTCCAGGTGGTCCGGCCGGGGGGGCGTGCTCTGCTGCATGGTGCTCCTCGCGTAGGCGCTCCGGCTGTTCTGGCCGCCAGCGTACGGAGTCGCGCCGACGCCCGCCAGGACCCGCGTTCCCGGTGGCCGAACGCCGGGCCCCGTGCCGCGGTCGCCGGGGGCCGGGGGCCGGCCCGCGACGGGGCCGTGGTGAGAAGCCGCACGCGACAAGACCGGGTCAAGCATGACAAAGCCGGGCGGGACGACGGGAGGGAGTACGGTGAGCGCCCCCTCGGTCCGTGACGGGTCTAATAGTGTGGGGCATCATGGCCTGTGCGCCCGCGCGGGAGAGGCCCGGCGGGGCGACGGCCACCGAGGACCGACCGGACCGGGAGCAGGATGACTGAGCAGCAGAGGGCAGCCGGGGAGGCCGCCCCGGCGGCCGGGGCGGACGACACGGCGAAGGCGGCGCCGGACGGCGCCCCGGCGGGCGCGTCGGCGCCGGGCGCGGCCGAGGGGCCCGCGCCGGCGGGAGCCCCCGCCGTCACCGAGGACACGGTCGAGGCGCTCGTCCGCTCCCAGCTGTCCAAGGCCCTGGGCGGCAAGCGCGGCATGGTCGAGGCGGCGATGCCCACGCTGGCCTTCACCCTGTCCTACGTCATCGCCTCGGACCTGAGGCTGTCGATCGGCCTCGGGGTGGTCGCGGCGCTGGTCCTGGGCGCGGTCAGGCTCGTGCAGCGCTCCTCGGTCCAGTACGTGGTCACCAGCCTGTTCGGCATCGGCATCGCCGCGGTCTTCGCGATGCGCAGCGGCAACGCCGCGGACGCCTTCCTGCCCGGGATCATCTACAACGCCGTCTACGCGGTGGTCCTCAGCCTGTCGGTCCTGGTCCGCTGGCCCGCCATCGGGCTGATGATCGGTCCGTTCATCGGGCACAAGGAGGACTTCACCTCCTGGCGCTCCAACCCGGCGGTGGTCCGGCTGGCCTCCCGCCTCACCTGGCTGCTGGTGCTGCCCTGCGTGGTCCGCGTGGTCGTGCAGTATCCGCTCTGGATGGCCGACACCAACGGCTGGGCCGACACGTTCGGGCTCCTGGGCCTCTCCAAGATCGCCATGGGCTGGCCGCTCCAGGTCGCCGCGTTCGCGGGCATGGTGTGGGTCCTGGCGCGCGGCCGGACGCCGCTGGAGGAGACAGGGGCGGCGGGCGCCGGGGACGGCGCCCGCGGGGACCGCGCCTAGCGCACCCGCACACGGCTCGAGGGCCCGGGCCCGGTCCGGTACCGGGCCCGGACCCTCGTGGCCCGGCCTCCCGGTGACCGGTCCGGCGTCCGGGGACCGGTCCGGCACGGGGGCCGCGCTCCCCGCAGCCCCCTGAGGGCCGGGGTCAGGCGTCCGCGGCGTCGTCCACGGGGCCCAGCAGGACCTCCAACGGTCCCAGTGCCTCGGGGTCGGCCAGGAACACCACCGTGTCGCCCACCGACAGGTTCCGCCCGGGGTCGGGCGGGCGCACCCCGCCGGGGCCGAGCACGGCGACCAGCGCCACGCCCTCCGGCAGCGCCGCGCTCAGCTCGGACTCCGCGGCCCCCGCGAACGGGCTGGCGGCGCGCAGCACCGACTCGGCGATCTCCGCCCCCGGCAGCGGGGGCAGCGTCCCCTCCTCGTCCGGGTCGTCCTCGGGGGCTCCCTCGACCAGGTCGGCGATCAGCCTCGGCGGCGAGACCGCCAGGTCCACGCCCCACGTCTCGTTGAACAGCCACTCGTTGTCGGGCTCGTTGATCCTGGCGATCACCCGGCCCACGCCGAACTCGGTCTTGGCCAGCAGGGACACCACCAGGTTGACCTTGTCGTCGCTGCTGGCGGCGACGACCACGTCGAAGTCGCCCAGGCGGGCGTCCTCCAGGGTCGCCAGCTCGCACGCGTCGGCCAGCAGCCACTCCACCTCGGGCAGGTCGTCCACCCCGATGGCCCGGGTGTCCCGGTCGATCAGCAGCACGTCGTGGCCGCTGCCCGCCAGCTCCTTGGCGATGGAGCGCCCCACGCTCCCCGCTCCCGCGATGGCGATCCGCATCTCACCCACGTCCCGTCTCGTCGCCCGGTACCCGCGGCGGTCCGTCCGGCCGCTCGGGGAGGGAGTCCGGTTCGCGGCCGTGCCCGACCACGTGCAGGACGTCGTCCTCCTCCAGGCGCACGTCGGACCCGGCGAGGACGATCCGTCCCCGCCGTACCAGGTACACCACCCGCAGCGGGGCGGCCTCCTCGAGTTCGCCGACGCGGGCGCCCGCCCACCCCTTCGGCAGCGGCGCCTCGTTCATCGCCAGCGTCCCGGACGCGTCCTGCCACTCCGGGCCCGCGGTGAGCCGGTCGTCGCCCGGCACCATCCGGCGCAGGAAGGCGTCGGCCGTCCACCGCACCGTCGCGACGGTGGGGATGCCCAGGCGCTGGTAGACCTCCGCGCGGCGCGGGTCGTAGATCCGCGCCACCACGTTCTCGACCCCGAACGCCTCGCGCGCCACCCGGGCGGCGATGATGTTGGAGTTGTCGCCGTTGCTGACCGCGGCGAACGCGCCCGCACGGTCGATCCCGGCGGACATCAGGACCTCTCGGTCGTGCCCCGCGCCGCGGACCGCGTGCTTGGAGACGGAGCCGCGCAGCCGCCGGAAAGCCTCGGGGTCCTGGTCGATCACCGCCACGGTGTGGCCCAGGTCCACCAGCGTGTGCGCCAGCGTGGATCCCACGCGACCGCACCCCATGATCACGATGTGCACCTCGCCCGCACTCCCGTCGAGACAGCCGCACGCTGTGGTCCCGCGTGCCCTCACCGTCACACCATGGCACACATCGGTCCGGCGCGCGCGACGGCCCCCGGCCCTCGCGTACACGGCTGAACAGCGCGGGCGGTACCCGAGGACAGGTAGATTGGGGACGCTTGGTGGCTGTGCGCGCAGGGTCACCCGGAACGTGACCCGACCCGACCACCCAAGGACGAAGCGATGACCCGTGTGGGCAATGAGTTCGAGCTGACAGTAGACGACGTGGCGCACGGGGGCTGGTGTGTGGGCCGCCACAACGACCAGGTCGTCTTCGTCCGCCACGCCCTCCCGGGCGAGCGGGTCCGCGTCCGCGTCACCGAGGAGACCACGCGGTTCCTGCGCGGCGAGGCCGTCGACGTCCTGTCCGCCTCCCCGGACCGGGTCGAGGCCCCCTGCGAGTTCTCCGGCCCCGGCAAGTGCGGGGGCTGCGACTGGCAGCACGCCTCCCTGGAGGCCCAGCGCCGGCTCAAGGGCGAGGTCGTCGCCGAGCAGCTGCGCCACATCGCCGGCATCGAGCGCGCCGTCGTCGTCGAGGAGCTTCCCGGCACCCCCGACGGCCTGGGCTGGCGCACGCGGGTCCGCTTCTCCGTGGACACCGACGGCCACGCGGGACTGCGGCGCCACCGCTCCCACGACATCGAGCCGGTCGACCGCTGCCTGATCGCGCACCCCGGTGTGGCCGAACTGGGCGTCACCGACGTGACGTGGGAGGACACCAAGGACGTGGAGGCCGTCGCCTCCTCGACCTGCGCCGACCGAGCCGTCGTCATCACCCCCACCAAGGCCAGGCTGAGCGCGCTCCCCGACCTCAAGGCGTCCAGCGCTGTGCTGCGCCGCTTCAAGGGCGGGCGCGTGCAGCAGGTGAAGGGCCGCCGCGGGGTGCGCGAGACCGTCAACGGCCGCGAGTTCCGTGTCAGCGCGGGCGGCTTCTGGCAGGTCCACCCGGCGGCGGGCGTGACCCTCACCGACGCGGTGCTGGCGGCGCTGGAGCCCAAGCCCGGCGAGACCGCCATGGACCTGTACTGCGGCGCCGGGCTGTTCACCGGCGCCCTGGGCGACGCCGTGGGTCCGGAGGGCCGCGTCATGGGCGTGGAGAGCGGCGCCGAGGCCGTCCGCGACGCCCGCTACAACCTCAAGGACCTGGAGCAGGTCCGCGTCGAGCAGAACGACGTGGCCGCCCAGCTGCGCGAGTGGGCCGACGTGCGGGCCGACGTCGTCGCCCTGGACCCGCCCCGCGCGGGCGCCGGGACCAAGGTCGTCCGCTCCATCGCCGGGACGCGTCCGCGCAGGATCGCCTACGTCTCCTGCGACCCCGCCACGCTCGCCCGCGACATCGCGGAGTTCGCGCGTTCCGGGTACAACCTGGTGGACCTGAGGGCGTTCGACGCCTTCCCGATGACGCACCACGTGGAGTGCCTGGCGGTGCTGGAGCCCGTGAACCCGGCCCGCCGCCACCGCGAGGACCAGGGCTAGGGGGACCGGGGCCGGGGCCGCGGTCCCGGCCCCGTCGAACCCTCCGTGACCCGGGGCCCGTTCCGGCGCCGGCCGCCGTACAGTGGCCGGGTACACGGGAGACCGAAGGGAACGCACAGGCCATGGCACACGACACGAGGATCCCCGGGCCCGACCACCCCATCACCGTCGAACCCACCACCGGGCGGGTCGTGGTGCGCGTCGGCGGGCTGGTCGTCGCCGACACCACTGCCGCGCTGACCCTGCTCGAGGCGGACTACCGGCCCGTCCAGTACGTCCCGCTCGCCGACGTCGACCGCTCCCTCCTGCGGCGCACGCAGACCTCCACCTACTGCCCCTTCAAGGGGACCGCCGCCTACTACACGCTCGCGGTGCCGGGCGGCGAGGAGCTCACCGACGCCGTGTGGACCTACGAGGAGCCGTACCAGATCGTCGCCGAGATCGGCTCGTACCTCGCCTTCTACCCCGGCCGGATCGAGATCGAGGTCGACGCCCCGGGCTGAGGCCCACGCGTCGGGGCCCGGGGCGCACTACCCCGGGCGCTGCTGCGTCCGCGCCCCTCCCCGTTCCGTGGAGGCGTACCGCGGTGCGATCCCGGACGCGGAGCGGGTGCCGGGCCTGTCTGCGCTCTCCGGTCTGCGGTTCGCAGGGAGGGAGGCGGCACCGGCCTCCGCCCCCGTCATCGGGGAGCACCGTGGTCCGGGCCCCTTCTCCGACGGTCCAGCCGCCGGGCCGGGGGAGGCGGCGGTCCGGCGGCTCAGCCGCGGCGGCGGGCGGGCGCGCGCAGGACGGCCAGGCCGAGGGCGAGCACGGCGAGCCCGGCCCAGGACACCGCGGACAGCCGCTCACCGACCACGGCCACTCCCAGCAGGGCGGCCACGGCGGGCTCCGCGAGGGTCAGCGTGGTCGCCACGGAGGCGGAGGCGTGCCGCAGGCCGTGCCCGAACAGGCGGTAGGCCAGGAACACGGTGAACACCGCCAGGTACAGGGCGACCAGTGCGCCGTCCACCGTGGCCAGCCAGGCCGCTCCGGTGGCCGCCACCACGGGCAGGACGGCGATCCCGCCGCCCGCGAACATGGTGCCCATCACGGCGGGGGAGGGATGGCCCCGCCGGATCAGGCGTTCGGCGACGAGCGCGTAGGCGGAGTAGGAGAACCCGGCGGCCAGCGCCAGGAGCACCCCGGTCGGGCGTACCGGTGTCCCGCCCGCGCCGAGCTCCGAGCCCAGCACGAGGACCGCGCAGCCCAGGACCGCGGAGGCGGTCGCGACCGTCCACCGCGCGGTGGGCCGGGCCTGCCCGGTGAGCCAGGCCAGCAGGCCGGAGAAGACCGGTGCGCTGCCGAGAGTGATCACCGTGGCGACCGCGACCCCCGCGTGCGCCACGGCCGGGTAGAAGGACAGCGGGTACCCGGCGACGGCGAGGGCCCCGAGGGCGAGGGCCCAGCGGGTGGGCCGGTCGCTCCGGGCCAGGAGGGCGGTGGAGCCCCTCCCGGTGAGGAACAGGAGCAGGCCGCCCAGGACCAGGCCGGCCGCGCCGATCGCGGCGGCGGGCGCCTCGGCCGGGGCGAAGGAGGCGGCGGTTCCGGTGGTGCCCCACAGGACCGCCGCGGCGAGGATCGGCAGGGGCCCCTGGAGCGGGGGCGCGGCGGGGGTGCGGGTCGGTGCGCCGGACCGGGAAGGGGAGTGTTCTGGCACGGTGGTTCCTTCGTCGTCGTGTGTTTCGGCGGCGGCGAAACGGGCGCACGACGGGGGGCGACCCGGGTGCGGTCACCGGGGGTCGCCGTTCAAACTCTCCGACGGGGTCAGGAAAGGGTGTGCGTGCGCCCGCTCAGGCGCACAGCGGCGGAAGCACGACGTGCCAGTAGTGGTTCTTCACACGGCCATGCTAGGACGTCCCCCGCCCCGGGCCGCGGGCGGGGTGCCCGCCCCCGCCCCGGGGCGCGGCCGCGGCAGGCGGGGTCCGGGCGGTGCGCCGCGTGCCGTTCCGCGTCCCGCCGGGCGGGCGCGGGGACCGTCCGACGCGGGCACGGAACGTCCTCAGCGCTGCGCCGCCCCGTCTCCCGCGTCGTCCCCGGGGCCGTCACCGTGCTTGCCGCGGCGGGCGAGGTACAGGGCCGCGCCGCCCCCGCCCAGGGCGAGGACCCCGGCGGTCACCAGGCCGGCCAGGGCGCCGCCGGTCAGGGGCAGGGCCGCGGGACCGTCGGCGGCGCCGACGGGGTCCGGGCTCTCCCGGGCCGCGGGCGGCTCCCCGCCGGTGTCCCTGCTCCCGTCCGCGGGGGCGTCCCCGTCGGCCCGGGCACCGCCGTCCGGGGCGCCCCCGTCCGCGTCCGTCCCGTCCCCGCTGTCCGAGCCGTCGGAGGGTTCCCCGGCCTCCGGGGAGGCGGGGTCCTCCCGGACGGCGGCGGTGTCGTCCCCGCCGGATCCGTCCCCGCCGTCGGCGTCCTCCCCGCCGTCGGCCCCGGGGGCCCCTCCGTCGCCGAGGCAGTCCACGGCGACGGCGCCGAGCTCCAGGGCGAACAGCTCGGCCCCGCCCGCGGAGGCCGTGATGGAGGTGGACACCTCGCCGCGCCCGGCGGAGGGGTCCTCCGGCACGCGGGTCAGGACGGTGACGTCGGCCGTCGTGTCGAGGCCGGGGATGTCCACGGTGGCGTTCACCTCGGGGGCGTCGGCCGTGATCGGCGTCCCGAAGACGGAGATGACGCGGTCGTCCTCCGCGGAGCTCCCGATCGTGTTCTCCCAGGCGAGGTCGCCCGAGAAGTCGCACCTGACGGAGTTGTGCAGCGAGGTCAGGCTGACGGCGGGTTCGTCATGGCCCGGAAGGTCCAGCGTGAAACCGCCGCCGAGGGCGGAGACCGCCTCGGCGCGGCCGTCCCCGGCGGCGGTGGTGTTGACGCGGGACTCGACGGGCCCGCCGGTCCCCACGAGCGCGCCGACGCCGCCGCGGTCGGCGGAGAAGTCGGCGGACGGGTAGTCGCCCCCCACGTCCGATCCGACGTAGACCCTGCCCCAGGACCCCTCCGTCACGGAGCCGCCCCCGTGGTGGGACAGGCTGACGAGGGTGCTGCCGGCCGTCGCCGGGAAGTGCTCGTCGGCGTGGGCGGGCGCGGTCGCGCCGAGGGCCAGGGCGGCCGCGCCGACGACGGCGGCGGGGCGCACGATACGCGTGAGAGTACGGGGAACAGACAAGGAACGCCCCTTGCTCGCGGGAGGGATCAACTCCAGAAGGGATGGAAGCCCATAAAAGCTGACAATGATCAACAATTCGGACATTCGCGAGTGTAGTTGACCCTGACCACCGGGGAAGGGACGGCGCGGTTTTGTGGCGCGGTTAATAACCCCTGGTCGGACCGGGTTCGATGGCAGCGTGTGCCGCCGTCGGGCGCCGGTCAGGCGCACACGGGCCCGGAGGCCGGATTCGCGTGATAGGCCATGTCCGTCCCGGAGAGCAGCCTGTCCCAGTCGCGCTGCGCCGGGCTCTCGTGCGGGGACCCGCGCAGCGGGATGCCCAGGAGGCCGGCCAGCTCCTCCGTGCGCCCGCGGGGCGAGGAGAGCTCCTCCCAGTGGTCCCGGAGGACCTCGGACACCCGCTCCTCGGGCAGTTCCAGGAGGACGTGCAGCACTTCGAGGTCCTGCTGGGAGGGGGAGTACTCCCCCAGGAACATCCCGCTCCTGCTCCGCCGGTCGTCGTCTCCGGACTTCGGGTCCAGCCCCGCCATCCACGCGGCCAGGAGCAGGCGCGACTGCCCGTCGGCCCGGCACAGCGACTCCCAGAGGGGGGTGAGGCCGAAGACGGCGCGGGCGGTCCCGTCCAGGATGTCCAGGCGCCACCACGGCCCGTCGGTGAAGCGCACGTCGTAGACCACGACCCTGGACGGCGGGAGGCCGGCCGGGTCGCGGTCGAAGCGCGTGCTGTCCTGCCACACCACGGGCATGTCGTCGGCCGCGGATTCCGGCAGGGCCGCCAGCACGGGTCCGAGGACCGCGTGCCATTGCTCCACCCACGGCTCGTAGCCGGGCATGGGGCAGTAGGTGACCCCCTCCCGCGTCCGGCAGGAGACGGTGTCGGCGCCGTACAGGAGGCGGTCCGACACGGGGACCCCCCAGGTGTAGGCGGTGGCCCCGTGGGCTGCGGTGCCGCCGGCGCCGGCCAGGAGCACGAGGGCCGTGCCCAGGGCCGCCGCCCGGGACGCCCTCCGCCCCGTCGCGGCCAGGGCCAGCGCCACCAGCCCCAGGACTGCCAGCCCCAGGTAGGCCGCGTACAGCTGGACCAGGACGGGGACGCCGGGGGAGTGCACCGGGAACGGGTCGACGGCCATGAGGGCCAGCGACTGCACCCGGGTGACGACCCTGTCCACGCTCTGGGCCGTGTCGAAGGCCGTGATCGTGTACAGGCCGTAGGTGGGCACGACCAGTGCGATCAGCAGGAGCGGGGTGTACGACCGGGTCCAGGCGACGAGCGCCATCGCCCCCGCCGGGCCGACCAGCACCACGACGAACGGCGTCAGGTGGGACAGCGGGTGCACCAGGCCCGGCACCGGTCCCGCGTACTGCCACGCGTCCAGCGCCAGGAGCGCCGCCACGCACGCCCAGCCGACCAGCGCGGCGCCCGCGCCCACCGCCAGGAAGCGGCCCGCCCGACCCAGCGGGCCGACGGGGCTCCGTCCGTAGCGGACCTCGCGGATGGCGGGGAAGGTCACAGCGGCGAACAGGCCCAGGGCCACGATCAGCGCCGACGTCACGGCGCTCTCGTACAGGTCGGACCTGGTGTGCACGAGGGGCTGGTTCGCGGTCGAGAGGGCCATGAGCACCGCAAGGGCCCCGGCGACGAGGAGGAACGGGCTGACGAGCAGCCGCAGCGCCGTGAACCACGACAGCCGCCCGAAGGTGAGGGCGCTCCCGGTGAGGGGCCCGGCGCCCCGGGACCCCGCGGCCGCGGTCCGGGGCCTCCCGGGCCCCGCGCCGGGGGGACCGCCGCCGGGCCCCTCCCCGCCGCGGCCCGTGACGGCTCCGCTCATCGTGCGCACTGCTCCAGCCCGAGGTCCCGGTCCACGCCGGTCAGCAGCAGGTAGGCGTCCTCCAGGGTGGGCTCGACCGGGACGAGCCCGCCGTCGCCGGACCCCCCGGGCGCACCCGCGGGCGAAGGGCCGCGACCGGATCCCGCCACGGTGAGCACCCGGTACCGGCCGTCGGCCAGGCGCCAGGCCGTGTGCCCCTCGCCCGGGTGCCCGGACCTCTCCCAGACGTGGCCGCGGGCGCGGTCCACCAGCTGCCCCGGGGTGCCGTCGAAGATGATCCTCCCCCCGTCCAGGCAGAGCACGCGCTGGCACAGGGCCGCCACGTCCTCGATCTGGTGGGTGGACAGCACCACGGTGCTGTGCACCGCGAGCTCCGACACCAGGCCGCGGAACCGGATGCGCTGCTCCGGGTCCAGGCCGATGGTCGGTTCGTCCAGCAGGAGGAGCTCCGGGTCGCCGAGCAGGGCCGCGGCCAGGCCGAGCCGCTGGCGCATCCCGCCCGAGAGGCGCCGGACGCGGCTGTGGCGGCGGTCGTAGAGGCCGACCCGCCGCAGGCCGCGCCGCACCTCCTCGTGGCGTGCCCGGCGCCCGCCGAGCTCCTTGAGAACCGCCATGTAGTCCAGCAGCCCGAACGCGGTGAAGTAGGGGTAGAACTCGGGGTTCTGCGGCAGGTAGCCGAGGCGGCGCCGGATCTCGGTGCGCTCGGCGGCCCGCTCGGGGTTGCGCCCGAGCACGCTGACCTCGCCCCGGGTGGCCTCCAGGTCCGTGGCCAGGCACCGCAGCAGTGTGGTCTTGCCCGCCCCGTTGCGGCCGAGCAGGCCGGTCACCCCGGGGCCCAGGTCCAGGTCCACGCCGTCCAGGGCGGTGCGGGCGCCGTACCGGCGGACCAGGCCCCGGATCCGGACGGAGGGCGCGCCGGAGGGGGAGGGCGCGGCGCCCCCCGTCCCGGTTCCCGCGGTCTCCGCGCTCATGCCGTCCTCACACGCACCAGGATCGCACCCAGCAGGGCCGCCAGCGCCGTCGCCCACCACGCCTGGGCCTGGGGGGCGAGCAGCTGGAGCGGCGTCGAGTGCTCGGACACGACCATGGAGGCCAGCGCGATCAGCCACGCCAGCCCGACGACCGCGCTGGCGGCGCTCAGGTGCAGCCAGTGGCTGAGCACGAGGGATCCCGCGACGAGCGTCAGGGACGGCAGGAGCCAGAACGCCGCGGTCCACGGGGTGGAGGCCGAGGGCAGCATCAGCGCGACCGCGGCGCACAGGGCCAGGGAGGGCACGAGCACCGCGCAGGTGCGCAGGAACAGGAGCCGCTGGCCCGCCATCGGGGTGACGGAGGTCAGCGCGTGGGCCGGGTCCACCCCGCGCCCGTACGCCAGGGCGACGCCCACCAGGGGCACGATCGGGGCGGTGAAGGTGAAGACCAGCGAACCGCGCGGAAGGTGGTGCGCGGCGAAGAGGGCGGCGACCAGGACCACGACCGACGCCAGGAGCCAGGCCCGGTACAGGCCGGGCGTCGCGGCCAGCAGCTTGGCGGTGCCCTCCCGCAGCCCCAGGGAGGCCAGCAGCGTCTCGACCACGCCGCGCCGGGGGCGGTCCACGACGTCGCGCAACCCCGCCCAGCTCTCGGCGAGCCAGTCCTCGTCGCCGGGGAGCAGGTCCCGGCAGGGCGCGCAGTGCATGATGTGGGCCTCCACGGACATGGCCGTGACGTCGTCGGCCCGGTGGCTCGCGTACTCGTGTGCTTGGGCAGGGGTCAGGTGCCAGCTCATGTCAGTGCCTCCCGTAGGCGCGCCTTGGCGCGCATGACCCGTGTCTTGACGGTTCCCTCGGGGATCTGGAGGATCTGCGCGGCCTCACGGACGGTGAGCCCGTCGAGCACGGTGGCCTGGATGGCCGAGCGCAGCTCGGGGGAGAGGGAGTGCAGGGCCGCGCCCAGCGGACCGTGCTCGATGTTGAGCAGCACGGTGTCCTCGGCGGAGGCGTCGCCGATGGTCTCGTAGGGCTCGGTGTCGCTGTCCGAGATCCAGCGGTTGGCCCGTTTGCGCAGCTGGGAGATGAGTTGTCGGATCGCGATGGTCCACAGCCAGGCCCCGGCGTCGGTGTCGCCGGGACGGGGCGTGAACGAGCCCGCGTTCCTCCACACGGCGAGGAAGGTCTCCTGGAGCGCGGCGTCGAGCTGGTCGGTGTCGGAGCAGCGGTAGCGCAGACGTGCGCGGAGCCAGGGCGCGTGTCTGCGGTGCAGGATCTCCAGGGCCTCGGTCTCGCCGACGGCGATGGCCGCCAGGAGCACCGGGTCGGTGCTCTCCGGGCCGTAGGAGGGGGCGCGGCGGCGCGCGCGGCGGAGCAGCTTCACATCGAGGGCTATCGCGTCGGGTGGGCGGATCGGTTCGGCGGTGCGGGGCGGGCCCGGGGCGCCTTTTCGACGGTACCCGCGCGGCGGCTTCGGTCTGGTCCCCGCAGTGGGAGAAAATGGGGCGTATGCGCCTGAGGATCTTCCTTGAGCCCCAACAGGGGGCCACCTACGAGGATCAGCTCGCCGTCGCCAAGGCAGCCGAGGACCTTGGCTTCGACGCTCTGTTCCGTTCCGATCACTATCTGCACATGGGTGACCACGTCAGCGGCCTCCCCGGGCCCACCGACGCCTGGATCACCCTGGCGGGGCTGGCCCGCGACACCTCCCGCATCCGCCTGGGCACCCTCATGACCGCGGCGACCTTCCGCTACCCCGGCCCCCTCGCCATCACCGTCGCCCAGGTCGACCGGATGAGCGGCGGCCGCGTGGAGTTCGGCTTCGGCGCGGGCTGGTTCGAGGAGGAGCACGCGGTCTACGGGATCCCCTTCCCCGCCTCCGGCCGCGAGCGCTTCGACCGCTACGAGGAGCAGCTGGACATCATCACCGGCCTGTGGTCGACGCCTGCGGGCGAGTCCTTCCGCTACGAGGGCAAGCACTACCGGCTGGCGGAGGGGCCCGCCCTGCCCAAGCCGCAGCAGGGGCCGCGGCCCCCGGTGCTGATCGGCGGGACCGGACCCAAGCGCACGCCGCGCCTGGCGGCCAAGCACGCCGACGAGTACAACGTGCCGTTCTCGTCGCTGGAGGACACCTCCGCGGCCTTCGAGCGGACCCGTGCGGCGGTGCGCGCCTCCGGGAGGAGCGCCCCGATGGTGTACTCGGCCGCGCAGGTGCTGTGCGCGGGCCGCGACGAGGCGGAGGTCGCGCGCCGCGCCGAGCGGATCGGCCGCGAGGTCCCCGAACTCCGGGAGAACGGCCTGGCGGGCTCGCCCGACGAGCTGGTCGATCGGATCGGCCGCTTCGGCGAGGCCGGCGCCGAGCGGATGTACCTCCAGGTGCTCGACATGGCCGACCTGGACCACCTGGAGCTGGTCGCGTCGCAGGTGGTGCCGCAACTGGACTGAGAGGATGGGGCTTGCCGGGGGGTGGCCGCCCGCCCCGGGCCCGCACCCGATAACTTGATATCGAGATACAAGTTGGATACCTTGACATCAAGATAACAGCGGGGGTCCCCCCGACCCGCACCAGGTTTCGGACGCGAGCGCCGGCGTGTGATGTAGACCGCTCGGCGGCGTCCGGTCCAGAACATCGTGGGCGCCCGTGGCCAGTGGGCCGCCTGGCCGGTGGCGAGTGGTGTCGTCGCAGGTCACAGCGGTCATGATGGAGGTCGGGGACAACGGAGGTCACCCCCGCGGTCCTCCGCTCCCGGCCATCCGGCCAGGGCGGCCTCAACAGGTCCCGCACCCGTCTGATGAGGCAGGATGCTGGGGACAAAGTGGCGAGATCAGGAGGCAGACACCGTGTCCACGAACAGCTTCGGCGCCCGTGACACGTTGCGCGTTGGCGACGAGTCGTACGAGATCTTCCGTCTGGAGGCCGTGGAGGGCTCCAAGCGGCTTCCCTACAGCCTGAAGGTGCTGCTGGAGAACCTCCTGCGCACCGAGGACGGTGCCAACGTCACCGCCGAGCACATCCGGGCCCTCGGCGGCTGGGACGCCAAGGCGCAGCCCAGCCAGGAGATCCAGTTCACCCCCGCGCGGGTGATCATGCAGGACTTCACCGGCGTCCCCTGCGTCGTCGACCTCGCCACCATGCGCGAGGCCGTCCGCGACCTGGGCGGCGACCCGGACAAGATCAACCCGCTCGCTCCCGCCGAGCTCGTGATCGACCACTCCGTCGTCGTCGACCTCTTCGGCCGCCCCGACGCCTTCGAGCGCAACGTCGAGATCGAGTACGAGCGCAACTACGAGCGCTACAAGTTCCTGCGCTGGGGCCAGACCGCCTTCGACGAGTTCAAGGTCGTCCCGCCCGGCACCGGCATCGTGCACCAGGCCAACATCGAGCACCTGGCACGCGTCACGATGAGCCGGAACGGCCAGGCCTACCCCGACACCTGTGTGGGCACGGACTCCCACACCACCATGCAGAACGGCCTGGGCATCCTGGGCTGGGGCGTGGGCGGCATCGAGGCCGAGGCCGCCATGCTCGGCCAGCCGATCTCCATGCTCATCCCGCGCGTGGTCGGCTTCAAGCTCACGGGCCAGCTCAAGCCCGGCACCACCGCCACCGACCTCGTGCTCACCATCACCGAGCAGCTGCGCCGGCACGGCGTGGTCGGCAAGTTCGTCGAGTTCTACGGCGACGGCGTCGCGTCGGTGCCGCTGGCCAACCGCGCCACCATCGGCAACATGAGCCCGGAGTTCGGCTCGACCGCCGCGATCTTCCCGGTCGACGACGAGACCATCCGCTACATGCGCCTGACCGGCCGCCCCGAGCAGCAGGTCGCCCTGACCGAGGCCTACGCCAAGGCCAACGGCTTCTGGCACGACCCGTCCGTCGAGCCCGAGTTCTCCGAGTACCTGGAGCTCGACCTCGGCGACGTCGTCCCGTCCATCGCCGGCCCCAAGCGCCCGCAGGACCGCATCGCGCTGTCCGACGCCAAGACCACCTGGCGCCACGACATCCGCGACTACGTCCAGGACGACGCCGACGAGGCCGGCGAGGAGTCCTTCCCGGCCTCCGACGCCCCGGCCCAGACCGCCAACGGCGCCCGCCCGCACAAGTCCGTCAAGGTCACCATGGCCGACGGCACCGAGACCGAGATCGACCACGGCGCCGTCGTGATCGCCGCGATCACCTCGTGCACCAACACCTCCAACCCCTCGGTCATGCTGGGCGCCGCCCTGCTGGCCAAGAAGGCGGTGGAGAAGGGCCTGTCCCGCAAGCCGTGGGTCAAGACCTCCATGGCCCCGGGCTCCAAGGTCGTCACCGACTACTACGATCGCTCCGGCCTGACCCCGTACCTGGACAAGCTGGGCTTCAACCTGGTCGGCTACGGCTGCACCACCTGCATCGGCAACTCCGGTCCGCTGCCGGAGGAGATCTCCCAGGCGGTCCAGGACAACGACCTCGCGGTCTCCGCGGTCCTGTCGGGCAACCGCAACTTCGAGGGCCGGATCAACCCGGACGTCAAGATGAACTACCTGGCGTCGCCGCCGCTGGTGGTCGCCTACGCCCTGGCCGGCTCGCTCGACGTGGACATCACCACCGAGCCCCTGGGCATCGGCAAGGACGGCGAGCCGGTCTACCTGGCCGACGTGTGGCCGACCGCCGAGGAGATCCAGGAGGTCATGGACTCCGCGATCGCCTCCGACATGTACGAGTCCGCGTACTCGGACGTGTTCGCCGGCGACGACCGCTGGCGCTCGCTGCCCACGCCGACCGGCAACACCTTCGAGTGGGAGGTCGAGTCGACGTACGTGCGCAAGCCCCCGTACTTCGACGGCATGGACACCACCCCGTCCCCGGTCACCGACATCTCCGGCGCCCGCGTGCTGGCCAAGCTGGGGGACTCGGTCACCACCGACCACATCTCCCCGGCCGGCGCCATCAAGCCGGGCACCCCGGCGGCCGAGTACCTGAAGTCCAACGGTGTGGAGCGCCGCGACTTCAACTCCTACGGCTCCCGCCGCGGCAACCACGAGGTGATGATCCGCGGCACGTTCGCCAACATCCGCCTGCGCAACCAGATCGCGCCGGGCACGGAGGGCGGCTACACCCGCGACTTCACCCAGCCCGACGGCCCGGTGTCGTTCATCTACGACGCCGCGCAGAACTACGCGGCGCAGGGCACCCCGCTGGTCGTCCTGGGCGGCAAGGAGTACGGCTCCGGCTCGTCCCGCGACTGGGCGGCCAAGGGCACCAGCCTGCTGGGCGTCCGCGCGGTCATCACCGAGTCCTACGAGCGCATCCACCGCTCCAACCTGATCGGCATGGGCGTCCTGCCCCTCCAGTTCCCGGAGGGGCAGTCCGCGGACTCCCTCGGCCTGACCGGTGAGGAGACCTTCTCGGTCACCGGCGTGACCGAGCTGAACGAGGGACGCGTGCCGAGCACGGTCAGGGTCAGCACCGACACCGGGGTGGAGTTCGACGCCGTCCTGCGGATCGACACCCCCGGCGAGGCCGACTACTACCGCAACGGCGGCATCCTGCAGTACGTGCTGCGTTCGCTGGTCTGATCGCACAGACGAAGGGACTCCGATCCATGGATCGGAGTCCCTTCGTCATGTCAAGGGGGGCGGCGCTCACCGGGTTCTCCCCACCTGGCGCGGTAGGATCGACGGGCGTCCGCACCC
>NZ_JBSHDN010000047.1:0-37785 GCF_053616335.1 Nocardiopsis sp. NPDC055824 | reverse complement strand
GCCCCGAGGGCTGCGGGGCACGGCCGGGGTCTCAGGTGCGGGTGACCGCGTCCTCCGGGGGCCGTCCGAGGCCGCCGGTCCCCCGGGCGGGCCCGGCCGCGGTCGCGCCGTCCGCCTCGTGCCCGTCCGGGGCCCGTCCGGCTCCGGCCTCCTCCGCCGGGGCCGGTGCGGCCGCGGCGGTCCGCCGGCGCCCCGGCAGGAGGTCGCGCACCCTGACTCCGTGGACCCTGAACAGCGGTCCCGTCAGGGCGGCGACCACCAGCACGGTGACCGTGCCCCCGATGACGAGGCTGGCCTGCGGGCCGAACGCGTCGGCCAGCAGCCCCACCACGGGGGCGCCGATGGGCGTCACGCCCATGAACACCAGCAGGAACATGCTCATGACGCGACCGCGCATCTGGGGGTCGACGCTGAGCTGGAAGGTGGCGTTGAGCGTCGTCACGTAGGTCAGGAAGGCCATGCCCATGGGCACCAGCACCACGACGAACGACACGTAGCCGGGCATCAGCCCCGCCGCCACCTGGAGCAGGCCGAAGGCCATCGACCCGATCAGCACCAGGCGTATCCGGGGCCGGTCGCGCCGGGCCGCGAGGAGGGCCCCGATGAGGGCGCCCACGGCCAGGAAGGCGGCTGCCACCCCGAACGCGGCGGCGCCGGCCTCGAAGACGTTGTTGACCACCAGCGCGATCTGGTTCTGCCCGTTCGCCCCGAAGAACTGGGTGGCGGCGGCGAGGACCAGCAGCAGCACGAGGTCGCGCCGCCCCCCGATGTAGCGCAGGCCCTCGCGGATCTGGCCCTTGCCCCGGGGCACCGGCTCGGTGGTGGTGAGCTCGGCGGTGCGGATCATCGCCAGGGCGATGATCGTGAACCCGAACGAGGCTCCGTTGATCAGGAACACGGGACCGCTGCCGATCAGGGCTATGAGCAGCCCCGCGATGGCGGGGCCGGTGACCCTGCCGAGCTGGAAGCTGGCGCTGTTGAGGGCGATCGCGTTGGACAGGTGCTCGCGGTCGACCATCTCGGGGACGAAGGCCTGGCGGCCGGGGTTGTCGAGCACGGTGACCAGGCCGAGGGCGAAGGCGAACACGTACACGTGCCAGACCTCGGCCGCGCCGGCGGTCGCGAGGACGCCCAGGGCGACGGCGAGCGCTCCCATGACGCTCTGGGTGCAGATCAGGAGCCTGCGCTTGTCCAGGCGGTCCACCAGCGCGCCGCCCCACAGCCCGAAGAGGAGCAGGGGCAGGAACTGGAGCGCGGTGGTCATGCCGAGCGCGATGCCGCTGCCGCCGCTGAGCTGGAGGACCAGCCAGTCCTGGGCGATGCGCTGCATCCAGGTGCCGGGGTTGGAGAGTAGCTGGCCGAGGGCGTAGAGCCGGTAGTTGCGGACGGCCAGTGAGCGGAACATGGCGATACGCCGCATCAGTTCCTCCCCTCCCGGACGGGTCGCCGGGGAGGGACTGATGCGGCCACCGACCCATGGTGCGGACACATAAGTAAACGGCGTTGACTCATCACTCGGGTCAACGCCGTCCACTGTCGCAGGAATTCCCGCCCCCGCGCGAGGGCGGCGCGCGGGATCAGCCGATGAGCGCGTAGATCGGGGCCTCGGCGAAGTGGAGGAGGAAGACCGCGGAGACCACCCACATGAGGGGGTGGACGTGGCGCGGCCTGCCCTCGACCAGGCGCACGAACGTGTAGACGATGAACGCCATCCCGATGCCGTTGGCGATCGAGTACGTGAACGGCATGATCACGATCGCGAAGAACGACGCCAGGCCGACGGCCGGGTCCGTGAAGTCGATCTTGCCGACCGGCAGCAGCATCATGAAGCCGACGATGACGAGCACCGGCGTGGCGGCCTCGAACGGCACGATGGTGACCAGCGGCGCGAAGAAGGTCGCGACGACCATCATCAGACCGGTGACGATGGGCGCGATGCCGGTGCGCGCGCCCTCCGCGACGCCCGCCGCGGACTCGGCGTACACCGTCGCGATGGACGCGGAGGCCGCGCCGCCGAAGATCGTGCCGAAGGCGTCCATGGCCAGGACCTCGCGGGTCCGGGGCAGGTTGCCGTCCTCGTCGGTCAGCTCCGCCTGGTGGGCGACGCCCACCATGGTGCCCATGGTGTCGAAGAAGTCGGCCAGCATCAGGGTGAACAGCAGCATCACGACGGTGGCGACGCCCACGTCGGACCAGCGGGCCGCGATGTTGAAGCCGCCCTCGGCGAACAGGCCGATGAGGGAGAAGTCGGGGAGGGCGACGACGTCGCCGACCGAGGTCGGCAGGCTCGGGGTGGAGCCCGGAAGCTGCCAGGCCAGGCCCTCGCCCCGGTCGCCGAACAGCGCCTGGACGACGATCGCGGCGACCGTGGAGACGATGATGCCCAGCAGCATCGCGCCGGGGACCTTGCGGACGTAGAGCGCGATGGTGACCAGGAGGCCGATGACGAAGACCAGCAGGGGCAGGGTGTTCAGGCCGCCGCTGCCGAGGCTGACGATCGTGCCGCCGCCGCCCTGGATGAAGCCGGAGTTGACGAAGCCGATGATCGTCAGGAACAGGCCCACGCCGACGCCGATGGCGATCTTCAGCCCGCCGGGGATCGCGGCGAAGACGGCGGTGCGGAAGCCGGTCATGACCAGGACCGTGAGGATGAGGCCCTCGACGATCAGCAGGAGGAAGACGTCCGACCAGGCCATCAGCGGGGCGACCCCGTACGCGACGACGGCGTTCAGGCCCATGCCCGCGGCGAGCGCGAACGGGTAGCGGCTGACGATGCCCATCAGGATGCTGCTGATCGCGGCGACCAGGGCGGTGACGGCGACGAGCTGGGGGACCTCCAGGACATCGCCGTTGACGTCCGCGGTGCCGTTCAGGATCAGGGGGTTCAGCACGATGATGTAGGCCATGGCGAAGAAGGTCGCCAGACCGCCGCGGATCTCGGTGCCGAACGTGGAACCGCGCTCGGAGATGTGGAAGAAGCGGTCCACGCGGCCCCGGGGTGCGGAGGCCGCTCTGTCGTCGGTGGGGGATGGAGTTGGTGCGTTCACGTCGTCAGCCTGACCTGGTCGTGTTACCGGACAACAAGGATTCTGCGCCAGATTAGTTGCATCTTCATACAACAGCTGACACTCGTTTCACGGGAGTTTCATAGAAATCGCCATATGACCGGATGATCGGAGCAGGGAGTGTGACGAACGCTTCCCTGGTCGGAGCGGTCGGCGCCGACACGCCGACGCCGGCCGCGTGCGAGCGGATAGCCTGGAACCGTGCGCACACCTCGCCGGCCCGATCCCGAAGTCCACGAGAGCGACTACCGCGTGCCCGCCGCCATCGGCACCCTCGCGTGGGCCGTCGCCCTCGTCGTCCTCGTCGCCATGGGCGACTCCCTCCCCCAGGCCGAGCGCTGGTGGATCGGCGTCTGCGCGACCGGCGCCGCCCTCGGGGTGTTCGGCTACCTCTACATCCCGCGCCTGCTCCGCAAGAGGGACGAGTCGGCCGAGCGCGGGGCCGCCCGCTTCTCCGAGCCCTCCTGACCAGGCCGGACCGCCTGTCAGCGGGGCACCGCCGTTCTGCCTGATAATGGGCGGGTGTCTGAGACTGAATTCCCGCGCGGCCTCGCCGACCGACTCCGCGGCATCCTCATCGACGCCGACTACACGGTGTCAGGCGTCCGCGACCGGCTCGGCGACGCCGCCGCCCGAGCCCTGGCCCGTGAAGAGCTGGTGCCCGCCCTGCGCGCCACCGGCGGGGAGGAACGGCTCGGACTGCTGCTGCGCCTGTGGTGGCTCCGATCGCCCATCCCCGCGCGGGCCGCGCGGGCCGTCCTCCCCGTGGACGAACTGGCCGAGGCGGGGCTCGTCACCGTCGAGGAGGGACCCCACGGGACCGTCGTCCGCGCCCTGGTCCACCTCGGACCGTGGGACCTGGAGGACGGCCGGCCCGGCTTCGTGGTCTCCGACCCCAAGGTGCGCCCGGGCACCGGGGCCGTCCCCCGCCACGACCACGTGGTCGGCGCGGGCAACGCGTCCGCCACCCTGTCCCAGCTGATCGTCGACGGCCCGGTCGACCGCGCCCTGGACGTCGGCACCGGCTGCGGGGTGCAGGCGCTGCACCTGGCGTCGCGGGCCCGCGAGGTGGTCGCCACCGACCTCAACCCGCGCGCGGTGCGCCTGGCCGGGATCAGCCTGGCCCTGTCCGGGGTCGCGGGCGCCCGCCTGGCCCAGGGCTCCCTCTACGAACCGGTCGAAGGCGAGCGGTTCGACCTCATCGTGTCCAACCCCCCGTTCGTGATCACCCCCGACTCCTCCCGGTACACCTACCGGGAGTCCGACCTGCCCGGCGACACGGTCTGCGCCGAGCTGGTGCGGCAGGCCCCCGCGCACCTCACCGAGGGCGGCTGGTGCCAGATCCTCGCGAACTGGGTGCACTCCGACGGCGACGACTGGGAGGACCGCGTCGGCGGCTGGGTGACCGGGACCGGCTGCTCGGGCTGGGTGGTCCAGCGCGACGTGCAGGACCCCGCCCAGTACGTCGAGCTGTGGCTGCGCGACTCGTGCGAGCACGGCACGCCCGAGTACACGCGCCGCTACGACGCCTGGCTGGACTACTTCGAGCGCGAGGGCATCAAGGGCATCGGGTTCGGGTGGATCAGCCTGCGCAACGACGTCGCCCAGGACGCGACGGTGCGCGTGGAGGAGCTGCGGCACGACATCGAGCAGCCGGTCGGCCCGTACCTGCCCGACGTCGTGGACGGGGCGATGACGGCGCTGCGGCTCACCGACGCCGCACTGCTGTCGGCGCACGTCGCGCTCGCCCCCGGGGTCGTGGAGGAGCGGGTGGGCAGGCCGGGCGCCCCGGACCCGGAGAAGATCGTGCTGCGCCAGCAGAACGGGCTGCGCAGGGGCGCCCGCGTGGGGACCGTCGAGGCCGCCCTGGCCGGGGTGTGCGACGGCACCATGCCCGTGGGGCCGCTCCTGGACGCCATCGCCCAGCTCATCGGCGAGGACCAGGCGGTCGTGCGGGAGCGGACGCCGGACGCGCTGCGCACCCTCATCTCCGAGGGGTTCTTCCGGGTCGCCCGCTGACCCGCCGTCCGCTCGCGCGGGGGCGCCCGCCGGTCCCGGGCGGCGGGGCCGGAGACGACCACCGCCGTCCGCCCGGGCGCGGGCGGCCCCGGCCCGGCGGCCTCAGGCCGGGCCCTCCTCCGGCGGCGCCGTGTAGAAGTCGATGGTCCGGTCCGCCGCGGCCTCGGCCCGGTCCGGGTCCTCCCCGGACTCGGCGTGCGCCGTCGCCCAGCGGCGTCCGCTCAGCTCCGTGAACCGCCGCGCGTCCTCCGAGCCCGCCCACTCCCCGGCCTCCGGCGGGACGCTCGCCCCGTGGAGCAGGTGCAGGGTCAGGCCGAACAGCCCCAGGTCCCACCCGATCCCCCCGGCCCCGGGGCCGTACCGCTCCCAGAACTCGTCGAGCGGCGCGGTGTGGGACAGCTCGAACCGCGAGCGGGTGGCGGTCTCCGCGGTCAGGCGGACCTCCACCTCGCTGCTCTCGCCGCCGTACTCCCAGGTGACCCGGAAGGAGTGCGGCGGGTCGCAGGACAGGACGCGCCCTCCGGCGTTGCCCTCCAGCTGGTAGGCGCCGCCCTCCCGGAGGTCGCCGGCGACCGGCAGGAACCAGCGCGGGATGCGCTCCGGGCTGGTGCAGGCGTCCCACAGGTCCTCGACCGGGACGTCGTAGGCGCGGCTGACCGTGACGGTGCTCTCGGCGCCCGAGCCGGTCCGCCGGACGCCGACCGACCGGCCGACCGCGTCGATCTCGTGCTCGATGTCCATCGTGCTCCTCCTGGGTGTGGAAGTCATGGCTCCCGTCCGGGGCCCGCGCGGTCGCCGGAGCGGCGTTCGCGCCTCCCCCCGGCAGGCCCGGTGTCGGGCGCCGCCGGGTGCGGCTCCCAGCTCCGCGGACGCCCCGTCACTCCTCTCCCGTGGGGACCACCTCACCCGTACCCCGCTCGACGCCGTCCTCCACCAGGGCGAACCCGGGGTCGTCCACCGGGACCGCGACCTCGGAGCCGCACTCCAGCACGATCGTGTGGGTCTCCCCCGGCGGGAACTCCCGCAGATCGACCGGCAGGTGGGCGCCGCACTCGACGGCCGGTCCCCCGTGTCCGAACTCGATCGAGGGCCGGTACCCGGAGAAGAACGGCGTCCGGCGTCCGTCCTCGCCGTCGTACATGGTGAGCTCCACGGTGATCCGGTCCCCCGGGGCGAAGACGTACTCCGTCGGCTCGGCCTCCGCGGTGGCGGCGGGCGGGTCCTGCGCCTCCCCGCCGCCGCAGCCGGCGGCGAGCAGGAGGGCGCCCAGGGCGAGGAGCGAGGGGGTGGCGCGCATGGGGGGATCCCGTCGGTGTCGGAGGGCGGTGCGGGGGAAGAGGAGGCTACCCGGTCCGGGCCTCCCCCGGGAGCCGAGGGCGGGCCGGACGGTAGCGTCTGCCCATGGCCCAGATCTCCGAACTCGTCCACTACCCCGTCAAGGGGTGCGCCGGGACCTCCCTGCGCTCCGCCCTCGTGACCCCCGCCGGGATCGCCCACGACCGCACGTTCATGGTGGTCGACGGCGGCGGCGGTTTCCGCAGCCAGCGCAACGACCCGCGGCTGGCGCGCGTGCGCGCCGGGATCACCGGCGACGGGGCCCGCCTGCGGCTGGACACGGACGGGTTCGGCCACGTCGACGTCGGGGTCGACCCCGGGGGGCCCCGGCTGGACGTCGTCCTGCACGGGAAGCCGTTCGTGGGCGTGGACCAGGGGGACGAGGTCTCCGGGTGGCTGACCGAGGTGCTGGGCGCGCCGAGCCGCCTGGTGCGGGTGCCCGACGACCACGCACGCCTGACCGGGGGGAGGACCCCCGGCACCAGCGGGTTCGCGGACAGCACGGCGGTCCTGATGGCGTCCGCGTCCTCCCTGGACCTGCTCGGCGCGCGCATCCTGGAGCGCGGCGCCGAACCCGTGCCGATCGACCGGTTCCGGCCCAACGTCGTCGTGTCGGGGTGGGAGGAGCCGCACACCGAGGACCGGGTGCGCTCCGTCCGCCTGGGGGACGCCGAGCTGGGCTACGCCAAGGTGTGCATCCGCTGTATGGGGACGACGGTGGACCAGGCGCGGGGCGAGAGGAGCGGCCCGGAGCCGCTGCGGACCCTGGCGGGCTACCGGCGCGCGGACCGCGGCGGGGTGTCCTTCGGCTCCCTGTTCGCCGTCACCCGGCCGGGGAGGGGGGGGGGGGGCGCGGCGGGCGTGGTCGTGGCGGGGGACGCGCGGTACGGGGGGGTGGGAGCGCGCCGCGCCGCGGTCGGGGCGTGCCGCGGCCCCCGGGGTCGCCGGGGGCCGCGTCCCGCCCGGAGCCGCGCTACTCCAGGTCGGCCTCGGCGAGGAGCCGGGCGGCGGCGGACGGGTCGCGCAGGGCGGCCGCGACCAGGTGCCGGCGGGACCACTGCCCGGCGCGCCAGCACAGGGCCCGCGCCAGGCCGTCGGTGGTGGACGCGTGCGCCGTGCCGTCGCCGACGTACCACTCCAGCTCGACGCCGTCCACGGTGAGCGTCCGGTGGTGCATGTAGGTGCGGTCCGACTCCCCGGCGGGGTCCAGGAACAGGTCGGCCTCGCCGGGGACCGGGCGGACCTCGCCGGCCGACCCGACCTTGCCGGTGACCGTCTCGCTCGCCAGGTCCAGGTCGAGGACGTCGGCCAGGGCCTCGGCGGAGTCGTCCGGGGCCAGGACCAGCGGGCGGTCCTCCAGCAGCGGCAGCAGGTCCGGGGAGTCCACCACCACGGCCTCCTCCGCGTCGGCCACCACGATCGCGCCGCCGCGCACCGCCCGCACGCGGGAGGGCGGGGTCACCAGCTCCGCGTCCACGAGGGCGAGCGCGGTCCACACCAGGCGGAGCGAGGCGCGGTCCACGTGGCGGTCGGGGTCCGCCAGGCGGGCGAGCAGGTCGTCCGGCCCCTCCGGGTCGTTGATCAGGTCGGCGAGGGTGGCGCGCACCCCCAGCGCGCGGGCGAACTCGGGGTCGACGTCGGCCGGGACCTCGTCGTACAGGCCGGTCAGGGACGGGTCGGCGTCGGCGGTGCGCAGCTCGACCGGCGCGCTGCCGCCCAGCAGCGCCCGGGACCGGAGCCACCACGCCGTGTACGAGGGCACGTCCACCACGCGGCCGTCGGGCATCAGCAGCCGCGCGGGCTCGGTCACGGCCTCGCGCAGCGGGCCCCGGGACAGCATCGCCAGGGCCTGCGGCCAGCTGTCGTCCGCGACGCAGTCGAGGTCGGCGACGACCACCAGCTCGGGCACCACCGGGGGCAGCTCGGGGTCGCCGACGCGTTCGAGGACCTCGTCGGCCCAGTCCTCCAGGCCGTCCGGGCCGTCCTCGCCGGCGGCGCCGTCGAACTCCGCGACCAGGTCCTCCCCCAGCGCGGCCTCCTCGACCCGGACCACGCCGAGTTCCCAGAGGGCGCCGACCGCGCGCAGGGCGTCGGTCCCGTGGCGTTCGACGAGGTCCTCGTGGACGGTGCCGAAGGGGGCGTCGTCGACGAGCAGGTCCGCGAGCGGAGCGCCGGGGACGAGGAGTTCGGCGGCGACCGAGTAGCCGTCCTCGTCGTCGCGCAGGGCGAGTTCGGCCAGCCAGGGCGCGTCGGCGACGGTCGTGCCGGAGGCCGCGACGAGGTCGAGGACGGCCTCGGCGATCGGCTCGGGGTCGTCGGCGTCGAGGGAGTCGCGGACGGCCGCCTCGGTCCGGGGGTCGGACAGGACGGTGGCCGCACCGGCCTCCACCGCGCCCAGGCGGCGCAGGAGCGGGTCAACGGCCTCGGGGTGGACCACGCGCACGCCGAGCGCGGCGACGGTCTCCGCGGTGATCCCGCGGCCTCCGGCGCCGTCGGCCCCGGCCCAGTCCTCCCCGGGGAGGAGCAGGGAGCGGGGACCGCGCACGAGGCGGCCGTCCGCCAGGGGCACCGGGAGGGAGCCGAGCTCGTCGAGGTCGGCTCCGCCGCTCCCGGCGGTGTCCAGGGCGGCGTAGAGCGAGGCCCACCAGCGCGGCGGCCGGTCGGTGTCCGCGAGCAGGTCGGCCACGTCGGCCAGGCCCAGGCGGTGGACGCGCAGGGCGGCGAGCGCCGGGTGGCGCGGACTCCACGAGCCGGGGAGCAGCTGGGGGACGAGTTCGGCGAGGACGGCCGCCAGGTCCGCGGCGCCGCCCGACCCGCCGGTGTCGAGCAGGGCCGCGTCGCGCGGGGCGACGGGCGCCCCGGAGGCGGTGGTCAGGAACGCGGTGTCCCGGAGGGGTTCGGCGACGCGCGCGCGGAAGAGGGCGTCGACGGCGCCGCCCCCCACGCGGGTGCCGGGTACGAGGTCGAGGGCGGCCCGGCCGTCGAACCGGCGCAGGAGCGCGCAGTAGGCGTGGGCCGCCTCAGTGAGCAGCAGGTCGGTGGCCGCTCCGGGTTGGACGCCGCGCCGGTCGCTGCCGAGCGGGAAGCTCCCGATGAGGACGGCGGGGAGGGCGAGCTCCGTGTCGGTGGGGGTGGGCGCGTGGACGACGTTCTCGACGTCGGCGGGCAGTGCGGCGACGGTGCCGTCGGGGGCCACGGGGACGGCCCAGGTCAGCGACCAGGAGGTGCGGTCGCGCTCCTCCGTGGGACGGTCGGCCAGCAGGGAGGCGTCGAACTCGCCCGAACGGCCGAGGACCCGCCACAGGGTGGTGCGCGTGCCCTCGGCGTCCCGGCGGCCGGTGACGAGGTCGGCGACACCGGTCCCCGCCACCGGTGTGGCAGATGTGGTTGCGGGGACGGAAGCGGCTCGTGATGCGAGCGAGGTCGCGTCGGCGGGGCCCCCGGGGAGGGGCGGCGCGGTCGTGCCGGGGACGTCCGGGGCCGACGGGTCCGCCGGGACCTCCTGCCGGGTGAGGACGTGCTCCTCGCCGTCCACGTCCACGCGGACCTCCGCGAGACCGGGCAGGGCGAGCAGCAGGGCCTCGCCGGTGCGGCCGAGGAGTTCGCGCACGCGCAGGCGGACCTGGTCGTCGCGGAGCAGGAGGGTGACGACGGTGTCGTAGTCCCCCGGGGCCGCCGCCCGCGCGGGGAAGGGCAGCCGCAGCATGGGCACGTGCCCGGAGCGGCGCCCCACCTCGTCCGCCAGGTCGGCGTGGGCCCCGCCCCCGGCCAGCAGCTCCGCGACGGCCTCGCTCGCGGCGTCGGCGCTGAAGCGGACCGCCGCGCCGCCGGAGTCGACGGTGACGTCGTCGCTGAGCGCCGCCACCGCGGAGAAGCCGACGCCGAAGCGCCCGGTCGCGCCCTGTTCGCCGCGCTTGGTGGAGGCGCGCAGGGTCGCCAGCGACTCGACCCCCTCGGGGGTCAGCGGCGAGCCCGTGTTCTCGGCGGTCAGCCGGAGGCCGTCCAGCGCCAGGCGCAGCCTTCCCGGGACCCCCGCCCTGCGCGCCGCGTCGGCGGCGTTCTGGGCGAGTTCGACCACGACGCGGTCACGGTAGCCGCCGAGGGCGAAGTCCTCCTCCGCGTTGGCGTCCTCCCGGAACCTGGCCGGGGCGTCGGCCCACGCCGCGAGGACGCGTCGGCGCAGTTCGGCGGTGTTGTAGGGGTCGACCGCCGAAGCGGTCACCGGCTCGGCCATGGTGGGTTCCTCCTGCGCTGCGGGCACGACCCGGCACGGTGCACCCGGGGCGAGGGTGGGTGCGGTAGGAAGACCCTAGCCCACCGGGACGGGGGGCCAGGGTCCGACAGCGCGGCGGGGCGTGCTTTCTCCGGAGGAGGACACGGCCCGTCAGGACTCGGAGGAGACGAGCTCCAGTTCGGCGGTGTCGTCGAAGACGATGTGGTCGTAGCCCATCTCGTCGACGACCGGGCCGCTGGGGCCGGCCTGCGGCTCGGGACGGCGCACCTCGGAGTGGGCCCCGCAGCCGTGGTCCATGGAGACCACCCGGCCGTCGTCGGGGGCGTACTCGTTGGTGCACACGCCGAACATCTGGCGCAGCTCACCGGCGAGGGGGGTCATGAAGCCGCAGGTGATGCAGCGGTCCGGAGCGGCCGCGGCGATCGGGCTGCGCGGCCCGGCCTCGCCGTTGTACCAGCGCTCGGCGGCCTGCTCGCGTCCGACCTCGGAGAGGACCTGGCGACGGCCCAGTCCCAGCTCCCAGACCATCTGCTGGTCCACGCCCTCGGCGTCCAGCTCGCTGTCGGGCACCTGGGCGTAGCCGGGGATGAGGCGCTCGTCGTCCTCCTCCGTGGGCAGGAGGTCGCCGACGCCGAGGTCGCCGGGGAGCAGCCGCTCCTTCCAGGGCAGCCATTCGGGCGCCACGAGGGCGCCCTCGCCGGGGAGCAGAACGACCTCGTTGACCGTGACGTCCTTGGCGCGCGAGGCGCGGACGACGGTGACCGCGTAGTTCCACCCCGGGTAGGCGGGGTCGAGGCAGGTGAAGTAGTGGGTGACCAGGCGCGTGTCCTCGACCTGGGGGGTGAGCGCGTCACCCACCCATTCGGGTCGCCCGGCCTCGGCGGCCACCGAGCGGGCCAACTCCACCGCGTCGACACAGGCCTTGTCCGGTACAGGAGAACGTCGAGAAGGGCTCACGTTCCCCATTCTCACTGATCGCGAGCACCGATTTGACCATAACGCGGGTCAAGGTTCGCCCGATACATCCTCTTGATCAAGTCTTGTGGTGTCGGAGGGGCCCTCCCGGGGGCGGACGGAAGGGCCCGCGGCGGTCAGGCCTCCAGGTCGTCGGCCACCGCGCGCAGCACGGAGGAGATCCGCGCGGCATCCCTGCGCTCCGGATGGCGGCCCCTGCGGTAGCCGGTGGAGAGGCCCTCCATGAGCTTGATGAGGTCCTCGGTGAGGGCCACCATCTCGTCGGGCGACTTGCGGCGGGCCCTGGCGACGGAGGGCTGGGTGTCCAGGAGCACGACCTGGAGCGCCTGGGCGCCCTTGCGGCCGTCCGCGACGCCGAACTCGACCCGCTGCCCGGGCCGCAGCGACACGGTGTCCGGGGGCAGGGACGAGGAGTGCACGAAGACCTCGCCGCCGTCGTCGCGCGTGAGGAATCCGAAACCCTTGTCGCCGTCGTACCACTTGACCTTGCCGGTGGGCACGTAGAGACCTCGTGCTTTCGCTGGCGGGCCCCGGGGCAGGGGGCGGCAAAGGCGCACAGGCGGCCCCCGGCCCACCCGTCCGTCCCGGGCTCCCGTGGTTTCCATGGGCTTACCAGGTTAGTGCGGAAGGGCATCCGGACGCGAGGGCATAATTCTCCGCCTCCGGGAGGCGGGAGGAACTCCCCACCGAACACGGAATGGCTCCCCGGGAACGGGAACGAGGCCCGGATACGGCTCACCCGGGCCTCGTGCGGTGCTGGCGGCCCCCACCGCTGGGTGCGGAGTGTGGGACGGGACTCGGCGGTGAAGCGGGCCGCCTCGACCGAAGTGGCGCCCGAACTGGCCGTCGGGCCACCGTTACCGATACGACCGCCGCGAAGCGAAAACGGCGGTGTAGTGACATGCCTACCCGAATCCGTGGTCCAGGACTCGTAGTAACGGGCGGACCGTAAAAGGTTATTCCCCAGCGTTTGCCAAGCAATGACCAGCCGGAACGGCGCGACCGCGTTCCCGTCCCGCTCCGGAGAACGCGGGAAGGGGCGACGGGGGCGAAAGCCCTCGGCGGCCGGGGCGTCATTCCCGGGCCCGGCGCTCCTCCGCGCCGGCGGAGCGGCGCGCCCTCGGGTACAGGTACACGACGCCCACCAGGGAGCCCACGGCGAGGCCGACGACGCCCGTGGCGGCCAGGGACTCCTGGACGTACTGGTCGACGAACTCGGCCTCCCCCGACCACAGGGCCATCCCGACGAGGCAGGCCGCCAGGGGCAGGCCGACGCCGACCCACTTGTCCACCGCGCTCCACACCTGGCTGAGCACGACGAGCACGGCGCCGAGCACCCACAGGTAGGCGAGGTTCAGGGACCACGGCACCGTGAGCAGCATCAGGCCCAGGGCGGCCGCCTCCGCGGGGTGCCGGCGCACCAGCGCCACGACGCCGGGCGGACCGCTCCGGCTCCCGGCGTTGCGGGCGGCGCGTTCCGCGCGGTCCGCGCGGCGGCCGGTGACGTGGATGTCCGTCTGGCGCGGGCCCTCCACGAGGGACATCAGCCCGCGGCTGGGGCCGCCCCGCCACGGCGGCGGCGGCCGGTCGGCGTGACGCGGCCTGGGCGGGATCAGCTCCGTGTCCTCGATGTCGAGGTCGCGTCCGGCGATCTCGCGTTCCACCAGGTCCTCCGGGCTGCCGAGGCCCCGGAGGATTCCCCGCACGGCCTCGGGGCCGTCGCCCTCCGCCGCCGCGCGGCGCGCGTCGATCCGCGAGCGGAGCTCCGCGAGGAAGGCGGTGCGCTCCCTCGCCGACATGCGACCGTGCAGGACCAGGCCGACCTCGGACAGATAGTCCAGTACCAGTTGTTCCGAGCGCTGGGTCATGACTCCAATATTGGCCGACAACGACCTGGCATTTAACCCCCCTTCCCAATTTCGGTCACCGAATCGTCTTCGGATACGGACTCACCCTCGGTGACGGGTGGTGACAAGGGGGAACCGCCGGGACTCACGCGAACACGGGACCCGGCATCGCTTAGCGTGGACCCGATGACCGAGAACGCAGCACCCGACGAGCACGTGCCCGGCGGGGGGAGCCCCGCGGCCCCCGCCCCGGGACGTCCCCCCACCTTCACCTCCTGGTTGCGCAGCCGGTCGGACGGGGAGCTCGCCGCCCTGCTGTCCGCCCGGCCCGACCTGGCACAGCCGGTCCCGTCCGACATCGGCGCGCTCGCGGCCCGCGCGACCAGCCGCAACGCGGTCCTGAGGGTCCTCGAACGCCTGGACCGGTTCACCCTCCAGGTGCTGGAGGCCGTCATCGCGCTCGGCGACGACCGGCTGTCCGAACCGGTGGGCGTCCAGACCGTGGACCTGGCCGGGGCGCTGGGCACGCTCCCCCTCCCCGGCGCGGCGGACGGCGGAGGGGCCTCCGGGTCCCAGGGGGGCGCGGCGGAGGACGGCCCCGCCGGGGACCCCCTCGCCGACGCCCTGGACACCCTGCTCGAACTGGCCCTGGTCTGGCCCGACAGGGGCAGGCTCCGCCCCGTCCAGGTGCTGCGCGACCTGATCCCCCACCCGGCACAGCTCGGACCTCCGGCGCGCGTGCTCCTCGCCGGCCTTCCGCACGGCGCCGCCGCGCGGCTCGCCCGCGACCTGGTCCCCGACAGCACCGCGCACACGCCCGTCGAGACGGTCGCGACGCTCCTGGCCGACCCCGGGCGCGTCCTGGGGCTCATCGGGCAGGTCGGCCCGCAGGCGCGCAGGCTGCTCGACGGCATGGCGTGGGGTCCCCCCAACGGGACCGTCTCCGACGCCCGCCGCGAGGTCACCCTCGCGGTCGCCTCCTCCCCGGTCGAGACGCTGATCGCCCGGGCGCTGCTCCTCCCCAGCGGGGACGACACCCTCACCCTGCCGCGCGAGGCCGCCCTCGCCCTCCGCTCGGGGCTGCTGTTCCGCGAGGTCACCACCGCGCCGCCGCCGTTCGAGGGCACCCCGAACCCCGGCGAGGCCGTCACCCGGGCCGCCGCCGGGCAGGCGTTCACGGTGCTGCGGGCGATCGAGGAACTGCTCGAACGCTGGTCGCAGGAGCCGGCCGCGGTGCTCCGCAACGGCGGCCTGGGGGTACGCGACCTCCGCCGCGCGGCCCAGGCGATGGACACCGACGAGACCACCGCCGCCCTGTTCGTGGAGGTCGCCCACGCCGCCGGGCTGCTCGGCGCCGACGACCGCGTCGAGGGCGAGTGGCTGCCCACCCGCGCCTACGACCTGTGGCGGGAGACCCCGCCCGAGCGCCGCTGGCTGCGGCTCGCCTCCGCCTGGCTGGACTCCGACCGGGTCGCCTCCCTCAACGGGTCGCGCGACTCCGGCGGCCGGGTGCGCAACGTGCTCGGGTCCGGGCTGGTCCGGCCCGCGGCCCCCCAGGCCCGCCGCGACCTGCTGGGCGAGATGGCCACCGCCCCGCCCGGGTTCGCCCCGCTGCCCGGGTCGCTGGCCTCGCGCCTGTCGTGGCGCCGCCCGCGCCGCCAGTCGCCGGTCTACGCCGAACTGGTGGAGATCGCCGCCGCGGAGGCCGCCGCGCTCGGGCTGACCGGGCGCGGCGCGCTGGCCGGGCACACCCGCCCCCTGCTGGAGGGGGAGGACGACGACGCAGCGAGGGTCCTCGCGGCGGAGATGCCGAAGCCGCTGGACTACGTGCTGGTGCAGGGCGACCTGACGGCGGTGGCCCCCGGCCCCCTCGTCACCGGTCTCGCCCGCGACCTCGCGCTGGTCGCGGACGTGGAGTCCACCGGCGGCGCCACCGTGTACCGCTTCACGGAGGAGTCCGTGCGCCGCGCCCTGGACGCGGGGCAGGGCGTCGCCGACATCACCGCCCTGCTCGAACGCCACTCGCGCACCCCCCTTCCGCAGGCGCTGCGCTACCTGGTGTCGGACGTGGGGCGCCGGCACGGGCGGCTGCGGGCCGGTTCGGCCTCCGGTTACCTGCGCTGCGACGAGCCCGCCCTGCTGGAGGAGCTGCTCGGGGACCGCCGGGCCCAGGACCTGGGACTGTTCCGGCTGGCCCCCACCGTGGTGGCGAGCCGCTCCAACCGGGCCGCGCTCCTGGAGCGGCTGCGCCAGCTCGGCTACCACCCGGTGCCCGAGAGCGGCGACGGGACCATGCGGCTGAGCCGTCCCGAGGCGCGGCGGTCCGACCCGGCGGACCTCCCGCCGCCGCCCGGGGGGTCGTTCCGGGACATGGCGCGCGCCGCCGTGCGGGCCGTGCGGGCCGGGGACGAGGCGTCCAACGCGGCGCGCACGCCGATCCCCCTTCCGGAGGACGGGCCTCCCGGGTCGAGGAACGCGGCGGTGCTGGAGGCGCTCACCCGGGCGGCGAAGGACGGCCGCCGGGTGTGGATCGGCTACACGGACACGGACGGACGGCAGGTGAGCCGGATCGTGGAGCCCTCAAGCGTGGACGGGGGCTTCCTCACCGCCTACGACGCCACGCGCGCGTCCGTGCACCGGTTCGCCGTGCACCGGGTGAACGCCGTCGCCGAGCTGGACGGGCCGGAGCCCGGCGGCGGGAACGGCGTCCCCGGCGGCGACCGGCGAGGGGCGGCGGGGCCGCACTAGGGTGTCCGGTGGGTGCCGCCCGTCGCGAGCGGCGTATCCGGTGCTTTCCCCGCGAGGCCGAAGAGGGAGTCAGGGTGGATTCCTGTCGACCGATGAGAACACCGCGAGGGGCGTGCCGGGGCGTCGCGCAGCGGGGTGGGTGCCCGCCGGGCACGCCCTCTAGTGTGGGTGCGAGCCGGTCCGCCCACCGACAGCGAGAGACACCCCCATGAGCGACACATCGCTGCCCCCCGGGGCATCGTCCCCCCGCGACCACGGACGCGACGACGACCGCGACGGCGGCCGCGACGGCGGCCGTGGGCGGAGCCGCGGGGCGGGGCGCCGGGACCCCCGTCGCGGCGGCGGTCCGGACGACCGCGCCGCCCGGGACCGCCCCCGCGCCGACGAACCGGACGGGCGGGAGGAGTGGGACGGGCGCGACGACGACCGCGAGGGGTCCCGGACGCCGCTCCCCGGCGGGGCCAACAGTTCGACGATGGCCCTGATCCTGCACGCGCTCACGTTCCTGTGCTGCGCGAACTGGCTGTTCGGGGTCGCCGGGATCGTGTTCGCGGTGCGCGCCGCCCACGCGCGCGACCGGGGCCGCCCCGTCCAGGCGGAGACGCTCACCCGCTACTCCTGGTACTGCCTGGGCGCCGCCGGGGTGATGTTCTTCGTGATGCTGGTGCTGACGTTCGTGATGTTCACCCAGGCGGGCTCGTGGATCCAGGGGATCGTCCCGGTGACCAACTACTGACCGGTGTTTGACGAACCGTGCCGCCGGGCGCCGGGTCCGCGCGCGGCGGGCTGGGTATGCGGCAGTATGGGACGGCCGCGAGGGCGGCTCGGCGACGACGGCCCCCGCGGCCGACGGGAGGCGGACGAGCGGTGATGAGCGGCCAGGGCGGACCCAAGGCCTTCTGGGAGCGCGAGCAGGGCTCCACGCTCGGCTCGGTGCGGCCCCCGGGGCCGGCGGGCCCTTCGCGTCCGGCGTCCGGCGGGCCGTTCGGCCACCGCCCCGGCCCCCGTCCCGGGGCCGGCCCCGGAGCCGGCCCCACGGGCCCCCCGGCCCGGCTGGGGGGAGCGGTCGCGGCCCTGGTGACGGCGCTGCTCAGCCTGGTGGTGCCCGTCCTGGGCCTGTACCTGGGCATGTGGTTCTTCCTCCTCGTGGCGAACCTGCCCGGCATCGGCTTCGGGGTCATGGCGGTCAGGCGCTACCCGGACGCGGCCGAGGTCGAGCGCCACCTCCGGTACGCGTGGGCGTGCAATTTCGCCTACGCCGCGCTGTCGGTGGTGTTCTTCATCCCGCTCATGCTCCTGGCGGTGGTGATCCTCAGCGTCTGACCGGGCCCGCAGGTACCGGCGGACCGGCCGCGCGAACCGGTTCCCGGCCCCCGGCGGCGGACCGGCCCCGAGCGCCGCCCTCCCCCTCCCCGCCGTCCCCGACGGCTCCCCCGTACACCGACACCTCCCGGAGGTCACGACCTTGAGCGAGAACTGGCAGTCCGGTCCCAACGACCCCTACGGCGACCCCTACGCCGGGCAGCCCCACCCGCAGGGCGACCCCTACGGCAGCCCCTATCCGCAGCCGCCCGGCGGCTACGGCGACCCAGCGGGGTACCCGCCGCCCCCGGACGGCTACGGCGGCCCCGCCGCCGGACACGCCCACGGCATGGAGCCGTACGCCGCCCCGTACCAGGAGGCCCCGCCCAGCCAGACGAGCGCCATCGCCGCCCTGGTGGTGTCGATCCTCCTCGTGGTGACCTGCTGCGGGTTCCTGGGCGTCATCGGCCTCGTGTTCTCGGCGCTCTCCCTCACGGAGAAGATCGACCGGGAGAAGGCGCGGCGGCACCTCCGCTACGCCTGGATCTCCAACGGGGTGATCCTGGCGATCATGGCCGTCCTCGCGTGCCTGATCGGCTTCGCCATCGCCACCTCCGAGACCTGACCGACCGCGCCGCGCGGGCCGCGCCGGTGCGGCGGACACGGCCACGCGGACCCGGGGCCCGGCCCGGGACTCCACGCCACCCGAACAGCGGCGGACGCGGGCGCGCGGACCCTGGAGGACGCCGTTCCGGCGGCCGGGAACGGGGCCGGGCGGGCATTTCGGCGGCAGGGCATGATCAGGGGCCCGGACGCGTTGCACCTGAGGCCGCCCCCGCCCCGCGAGATTGAAGGTCCGTGTGTCCTGCCTGATCGTCCAGTCCGACAAGACGCTCCTGCTCGAGGTCGACCACGAGCTCGCCGGCGAGTGCCGCCGAGCCATCGCGCCCTTCGCCGAACTGGAGCGCGCACCCGAGCACGTGCACACCTACCGGATCACTCCGCTGGCGCTGTGGAACTCGCGCGCCGCCGGACACGACGCCGAGCAGGTCGTGGACGCGCTGATCCGCTTCTCCAGGTTCCCGGTGCCGCACTCCCTGCTGGTGGACATCGCCGAGACCATGCAGCGCTACGGGCGCCTGCGCATCGTCGGTGACCCCGTGCGCGGGCTGGTCCTGGAGTCCTCGGACAGGGCCGTCCTGGAGGAGGTCGTCCGGGCCAAGAAGCTCAAGGGCATGCTCGGCGAGCGGCTGGGCGAGGACTCGGTGGCCGTGCACCCCAGCGAGCGCGGCAACCTCAAGCAGGCGCTGCTGAAGATCGGCTGGCCCGCCGAGGACCTGGCCGGGTACGTGGACGGCGAGGCCCACGCCATCGACCTGGACCAGGACGGCTGGGAGCTGCGCGGCTACCAGAAGGAGGCCGCGGAGAGCTTCCACGCGGGCGGCTCCGGCGTCGTCGTGCTGCCGTGCGGCGCGGGCAAGACCATCGTGGGCGCGGCGGCGATGGCGCTCACCGGGGCGACCACCCTCATCCTCGTGACGAACACCGTGTCGGTCCACCAGTGGAAGACGGAGCTGCTGCGGCGCACCTCCCTCACCGAGGACGAGATCGGCGAGTACTCGGGGACGCGCAAGGAGATCCGGCCGGTCACGATCGCGACCTACCAGGTGATGGCCGCCAGGCGCAAGGGCGTGTACACGCACCTGGAGCTGTTCGACGCCCGCGACTGGGGGCTCGTGGTCTACGACGAGGTCCACCTGCTGCCGGCGCCGATCTTCCGGATGACGGCGAGCCTCCAGGCCCGGCGCCGCCTGGGGCTCACCGCGACGCTGGTGCGGGAGGACGGCCGGGAGGGCGACGTGTTCTCGCTCATCGGCCCCAAGCGCTACGACGCCCCGTGGAAGGACATGGAGAACCAGGGGTGGATCGCCCCCGCGGACTGCGTGGAGGTCCGGGTGGACCTGTCGGAGTCCGAGCGCCTGGCCTACGCGACCGCCGAGCCCGAGGACCGCTACCGGTTCTGCGCCTCCTCCGAGACGAAGACCTCGGTGGTGCGGCAGATCGTGGAGCGCCACCCCGAGGAGCAGGTGCTGGTCATCGGCTCCTACATCGACCAGCTGGACGAGCTGGGCGCCTCCCTGGACGCCCCCGTGATCAAGGGCGAGACCAGGAACAAGGAGCGCGAGAGGCTGTTCGACGCCTTCCGCTCCGGCGAGCTGCGCACGCTGGTGGTCTCCAAGGTCGCGAACTTCTCCATCGACCTGCCCGAGGCGGGCGTGGCGGTGCAGGTGTCCGGCTCCTTCGGGTCCCGCCAGGAGGAGGCCCAGCGCCTGGGCCGGGTCCTGCGGCCCAAGACCGACGGCCGCGCCGCGCGCTTCTACGCGGTGGTCGCCAGGGACACCCTCGACCAGGACTACGCCGCGCACCGGCAGCGCTTCCTCGCCGAGCAGGGGTACGCGTACCGGATCACCGACGCGTCGGACCTGCTGTCCGGCGAGGAGATCTAGGGGCGGGCCCGGGCGGCGGGTCCCCGGTCCCCGTCACCGGGGACCCGCTGTGCCCGACCGGGACCCGCTCACTCCGAGCGCAGGCCCTCCGGGCGCATGGTCCGCAGCAGCGCGGGCACCGCGAGCAGGGTGGTCAGGGCCGCCACGCCCACGCCGGCGCCTGCGATGACGAGGGTCTCCACCGGGATGAAGCGCACGGGGAGCCCGGCCACCCTCTGGACCATGACCCCGAGGGCTGTCCCGACCGCCGTGGCCAGCACGATGCCCAGGAGCACGGGCAGCGTGGTCTGCCACACCACCGAGGCCACCAGAGTGCTCCGCCGGGTGCCGAACGCGGTGAGCACCGCGTGGACCCGCCGGCGCTCCCGGACCTGCTCGACCGTGCCCACCACCAGCCCGGCGGCGATCACCGTCAGGCAGGCCAGGGCTCCGGCCACGAGCGCGTCACGGATGTCGGCCATGGCCGGGTTGACCACGGTGGTGATCGGGACGGTCAGGCGCGAGGTCGGGTCCAGGGACCCGACGGTGTGCCTGAGCCCCTCCTCCATTCCGGAAACGGCCGGGTCGGCCCTGATCCAGACCGTGCTCCGGGCGGCGATCTCCGCGGGCGCCGCGGCGGCCTCCGGGGTCGCGAGGACGACGTCCCGCGCTGTGTGCCCCGTGGCGCTCCAGGGGTGTTCGACCAGCGCCCCCTCGAAACCGGAGACCGGGGGCAGCACCCAGGGGCTCTCCGTCGCGTCCTCCCTCGGGCGGACCATGAGGGTGTCGCCGGCTCCCAACCCGGGCAGCGCGCTGAAGACGTCCCCGGGGGAACAGGCGGGCAGGTCGGCCATCTGCCGCAGGACGTCGCAGTCGGCGATGTGGACCGGGACGTCGGTGCCGTCGCCGGTGGTGCCCCACACCGTACGGAAGGCCGCCGCCGCCTCCACACCGGGCACCCGCGCCACGGTCCCGGCGGGGTCGTCGTCGGCGGGGGGCATCCACAGCTCCGCCTGGACCTGGAACCGGGACGGACCGAACTCGTTCTCCGCGTACGCCTCCTGGGCGGTGTCCGCGAGCGTCACCGACGCATCGGCCCAGGCGTTCGCGAACAGGCTCTGCAGCGCGATGGCCCCCGCGACGGTCACCACGATGCCGCTGACCGCCCGGGTGGGCCCGCCGCCCGCCGCCGCCAGCCGGCGCTGGGCGAGCTGGAGCGCGAGGGGGCCGCCCGAGGCGCGTCGGAACAGCCGGTCCACCAGCCAGGGCAGCACGGCGGTCGTGCCGAACAGCGCGGCCAGGAGCCCGATCGCCGTCATCGGCAGCCCCCCGCCCCCGGGCAGGCCCAGGCGCCCGGCCGTCCGGAGGTCCATGCTCAGCCAGATCAGGACCACGCCGAGCACCAGGAGCAGCAGACGCCACCACACCCTGGGGCGCGGCCGTTCGGCGCGGCGCACGGTGCCGAGCGGTTCGACCACGACCCCGCGCAGGGAGGCGAGCACCACCCACAGGGCGAGCAGCGGGACCCCGGCGAACACCAGCGCGCCGAGCACGGGGTGCGGTGCCACGTCCCCGGCGTAGAGGCCGGGCCCCACCCCCACCGTCTCCACGATCGGACGCCCGGCGAGGAAGAGCACCGCCCCGAGCACCAGGCCGAGCCCGACACCGGGAAGGGTCTCGCCGGCCGCGACGCGCCGGACGGCGCGGCGATCGGCCCCCATGAGCCGTAGCGCGGCCAGACGGCGCTCACGCTGTTCACCGCCGAAGCGCACCGCCGCGCCGAGGAAGACCACGACGGGGGTGAGCATGACGACCACGCCCACCAGGCCGAGGAGCACGACGACCGGCCCCCGCACGACGGGGCCGGGCTCCCCGCCGAACCCGGTGATCCGGATGCCGGCGTTCTCCACGGCCAGGTCCGCGCTGCCGAGGTAGTAGGCCAGTTCGTGCGGTCCCAGGAGCCCTTCGGGGCCGATCTCCCCGACGACGGGGTGGTCGAACCGGCTCCGGAGGGCCTCTGTGCCCGGGGCGTCGAGCAGGTCGGCCAGCGCGGGGGAGAGGAGGAGCTCGCCCGGCCCGGGGATCTCGGTCACGCCGGGCGGGAGCGGGGGGTCGGACCCCTCGGCCCGGAGGAGCCGCCCGTGGACCTCCTGCCCCGCGTGGAGGGTGGTGGCGATGCCGATCAGCAGGGTGTCGTCGCCCGACGGGGGCACCGGGTGGGGGGCCACCTGGTGGTCCATGCGGGCCGCGTTCCGCTCGGCCAGGTGGTCCAGGGCGGTCGGCAGGCCGGCGGCCAGGAGCAGCCCGGCGGTGGCCACGCCGACCCCGATCGCCGTGAGGACGCTCCGGAGGACGACCTCACGGCCTCCGCGCAGGGCGAGCTGCGCGCCCAGCAGGAGTTCGCCGAGGGGGGACGGGCGGTCGCGTTCCGGGCCGGTTCCGGCGGGGGCTCGGTCTCGCGGGCTCATCCCGGACCTCCGGTGTCGAGGGTGCGGCCGTCCCGGCAGACGACCTCGCGGTCGGCGTAGGCGGCCACCCGGGCCTCGTGCGTCACCACGACCACGGCGGCCCCGGACTCCCGAGCCGCCTCGGTGAGCATGCGAATCACCCGTTCCCCGTTCAGGGAGTCGAGTGCGCCCGTGGGCTCGTCGGCGAACACCACCCGGGGGCGGGTGATGAGGGCGCGGGCGACCGCGACCCTCTGGCCCTGGCCGCCCGAGCACTCGCCGGGGGTCTTGTGCGCGAGTTCGCCCACGTCCAGCCGGTCCAGCCACTCGGCGGCGGCGTGCTCCGCCCGGCGGCGGGGCCGCCCGCCGAGCCGCAGGGGGAGCGCGACGTTCTCCAGGCAGGACAGTTCGGGGACGAGCTGGCCGAACTGGAACAGGAAGCCGAACTCCGAGCGGCGCAGCGCGCTGAGCCGGGTGTCCGAGGCGGCGACCAGGTCCTGTCCGTCGTACTCGATGGTCCCGGCGTCCGGCCGCACCACGCCGGCGAGGCAGTGCAGGAGGGTGGACTTCCCCGAGCCGGAGGGGCCCATGACGGCGACGACCTCGCCGGGGTACAGGTCGAGGGAGGCGTCCTCCAGTGCCTGGGTGAGGCCGAAGGACTTGCGCAGGCCGGAGCCGGTGAGCAGGGGGGTGCCGGGGGCCTCGGGGAGGCGGTCGGGGAGGGCGCGGGGGGCGGGTCGTCTCATCGGCCGCGCACCTCGTCGGCGAGGTCGTTCAGCCGGGCGGCGGTCAGTTCCAGCCACCGCAGGTCGGCTTCCAGGTGGAACAGGGCGTGGTCGCAGATGAGCTGGTCGGACAGGTCCCCGGCGGTCTTGCGGCGGGTGAGCTCGCGCATCAGGCGCAGGTGCTCGGCGCGCTGGACGTCGAGGATCCCGTCGGCCGGACGGCCGGTGAGCAGGGCGAGTACGACCTTGGTGTACAGGGTGCTCTGGAGGTAGGGCTCGGGGCTCTCCGGTGTGGCGAGCCACCGTTCGACGTCGGTGACCCCGGAGTCGGTCACGGTGTAGCGCTTGCGCTCGGGGCCCGCGCCGGCTTCGACCGCCTCCACCTCCACCAGCCCGTGCTTGAGCAGGCGGGAGAGGGTGGCGTACACCTGCCCGTAGGCGAGCGGCCGTTGGCCGGCGAAGCGCTCGTCGTAGGCCCGTTTGAGGTCGTATCCGTGCTGGGAGCGGGTTTCGAGCAGCCCCAGGAATGTCTGGCCGAGAGTCATGTCGGTGACTATACACGCCGCGTATACACGACGAGTATAGAGTGGTGGCCGCACAGGCCGACGGGAGCGGGCCGCACACCTACCCACCCCCCGACCTACCCCCCGACCTACCCCCCGACCTACCCCCCGACCTACCCCCCGATGATCTTGTACTTATAGACGTTCTCGACGCCGAACCTCGCTATAAGTACAAGATCACGGCAGAGGGGGGCGGGGGCGAGTGGGGCGGGGTGGGGACGCCGGGCCCGGTGCGTCCCCTCCGGGGACGGGAGCAGGGCGCGCCCTCTCCGGGCGCAACGGCGGAGGCGGAGCAGGGCGCGCCCTCTCCGGGCGCAGGGCCGGGGCCCGGGGCCGTCAGACGGAGGGCAGCCCGCCCATGACGTAGGTGCCCGCCGCGATGCCCCACGCCACCAGGGAGTAGCTGAGGGTGCGGGTGCGCAGGATCCGGTCCCCGCGGACGGACGGGGCGGTGAAGGCCGTGATGAGGAGTGCCATCCCGAGGAGTGCGGGGATGGCGGAGGCCAACGCGAAGAGCTGGGTCTGGGCGGCGCAGGCGGCGTAACCGGCGGTGCCGGGATCACCACAGAACACGTCGTCCCCCGATCGGATCGTTCAGTGCGGGCGGTACTCCCCGACCGTACCGTTTCGGCGGGGGGCGGCTCGCCGTGATGCCGACCGGGTCGCCGCTCGGAGAGGCGGCGTGCCGTACGGGAAGGCGAGGTGCCCTTCCGACCGAACCGAATTCGGTTATCGCCGCACGGATGCCGCTCAGCCCCTTTACACGGGAGCCTTCCGTGTCCAATCATGAGGGCAGTCCACCCCCCAGGAGGTCCTCCCGTGCCCGACGAGCCCGCCCCCGCCACCGGAACGCCGACCCCCGCCCCCTCCGGACACCGGACGGGGTTCCACACCCTCCGGAACGGCGGCCTGAACTGGGACTCCCTGCCCCTTCGGCTGTTCGCCAAGGGCAACGCCCGCTTCTGGAACCCGGCGGACATCGACCTCTCCCGGGACGCGGAGGACTGGCAGGGGCTCGGCGGTGAGGCCCGCGAGCGCATCCTCAGGCTGTGCGCGTTCTTCGTGGCGGGCGAGGAGGCCGTGACCGAGGACCTCCAGCCGTTCCTGCGCGCGATGGCGGCGGAGGGCCGGCTCGGCGACGAGATGTACCTGACCCAGTTCGCCTTCGAGGAGGCCAAGCACGTGCAGGCGTTCCGGCTGTGGCTGGACGCCCTCGGGGTGCACGAGGACCTGCACGGGTACGTGGACGACAACCCCGGCTACCGGGCGCTGTTCTACGAGGAACTGCCCGGTTCGCTGGAGGCGCTCCTGGAGGACCCCGGCCCGCGCAACCAGGTGCGGGCGTCGGTGACCTACAACCACGTCATCGAGGGCTCGCTCGCGCTCACGGGCTACTACGCCTGGAACCACGTGTGCACCGTCCGGAACCTGTTCCCGGGGATGCGGGAGATCGTGCGGCGGATCGGGGACGACGAGCGCCGCCACATGGCGTGGGGCACCTTCACGTGCCGCAGGCACGTCGCGGCCGACGACACCAACTGGGACGCGGTGCGGGAGCGGCTGGACGAGCTGCTGCCGCACGTGATGTCCACGGTGGAGCGGGGCGAGGAGTTCCCGGGGACTCCGGGGTCCCGGCGCTACGAGCTGCCGCCGGGCGAGCTGCTGAGGTACGCCGGCGACCGGGCGCTGCGGCGGCTCGGCGCGATCGAGTCCGCGCGCGGGGTGCCGCTGTCGCGGATCGACGTGGACGCCGCCCCGGAGGAGCTGGAGGAGAGGTTCGGCGAGGAGGACCGGCAGGCCATGGCCGGGCTGACCGGCGGGTAGGGACGCGGCGGCGTGCCCGGCCCCGGTAGGGGCCGGGCACGGGGGTTCACCGGTATCCGAGCAGTCGCCTGACCTCGCTCTCGCGGTAGCGCCGGTGGCCGCCCAGGGTCTTGACCGAGGTAAGGCGTCCGGTCCTGGCCCACTTGGCGACGGTCTTGGGGTCCACCCGGAACAGCCGCGCCACCTCGGCGGGGGTGAGCAGTTCCTCGAACTCGGTCGCGGTCACCGGGGCTCCCCGGGGCGGTGTGCGGTCCACAGGACGGCCTCCGGCTCGCGCAGCCACACGGACCGGCTCCCCCTCGCGTCGTCCACCGTCAGTCCGAACTCCGCGACGCCCGGCTCCCCCTGCTCGCGCCACCGGGTGAGCGCCTCCTCGAACTCGTCCACCAGGCGCCGGGGCCCTCCGCCCTGTTCCACCCGCCCGTCCGGGTGCAGCCGCGCCCACGCCCCGCAGCGGGTGGACACCACCCACATGAACAGGTCGGACGCGCCCGGCTCCCGGCCCATGCCGTGCGCCCAGTCGGGCACGAGCAGCGCCAGGAGGAGGCCGCCCTCGCCGTCGAGGAGGTAGCGGGGGTCCCCCTCCGCCCGGGTGGTGCGGTCGGGGACCGCGTCCGGGATCCGTCCACCGGGCCTGGTCTGGCCGCGCGCCCACATGAACGCGAGGCTCCCCTCGAAGCGGCCCTCGGCCGGAAGCCCCCCGCCGCGCTTCTCCAGGACCGCGAGCGCGCCGGACGGCGCGCCCGGGGTGGGCGCCCACGGGGTGACGAGCAGACCGCGCGGGTGGAGCTGGGCGAGCCAGCCGGACGGGACGTCCGCCACCTGGCACGTGGCGACGACCCGGTGGAACGCCGGAGCGCCGGACAGGCGGGCGTGCTCCGCGTCGGCGTGCACGGCCTCCGGCGCGTACCCGGCGGCGTGCAGCGCCGACCGGGCCGAGGCGGAGACGGCCGGGTCGATCTCCATCGTGGCCACGCGCTCGTCCCCGACCAGTTCGCACAGCAGCGCGGCGTTGAACCCTGTCCCCGTACCGATCTCCAGGACCGAGTGGGCGGGTTCGATCCGGGCGGCGGCGAGCATGCGCGCCATGATCGTCGGCGCGGAACTGGAGGAGGTGGGCAGGCCCATGCCGCCCTCCCGGCCCCCGTCGCGCTGGGTGGTGAGCGCCTGGTCGGTGTAGGCCGCGCGGAGCCAGGCGTCGGGGTCCTCTGCGCGGTCGTAGCGGGTGCGGTCCTCGCCCCACACCACGTCGGGCAGGAACTCGTGCCGGGGCACCCGGAGGAACAGCGACGCGATGTGCTCCGGGGCGCCGCCCGCGCGGAGCCGGTCGGCCAGGGACCGGGCGAGGGGGAGGTGGTCCCTATCAGGAGTGTTCCTCATCAGCGCACCTTCCCCGTGCCGCTGCAAATCGTCGCTGTGGTCGTACCTGTGATGGTCATTGTGGCTGTGGTCATGCTGACCTGCTCTCTGGTCGGTCACCCTCGGGTGACGGTGACGCTGTCGCCGCAGTGGCGGCACCGCATGGTCCGGATGTCGGGGTACCGCGGATCGGCCGGGTCCGCGATGTAGTCGTGCTGGCCGCTGGTGGTCTTCTCGCACCTGGTCCTGCCGTCCACGCCGTGCTCCTCGGGGGAGGTGTGGAGGGCGCGCCCCGGCCCCCGGTCGGGGCGCGCCCGGTCTCAGAGGAGGGGGACGGCGCGGATCGCCGCCGCCCACACCGCGCGAAGGCCCCTGGCCGGGACGCAAAGGTCACCGGACGGGTCGGGGTCGCCGGATCGGGCTGCGGGAACGCGGACGGCTGCCCCTGCGGCCCCCGGAGACGCGTCGGCGGGAAGGGTCTCCAGTGGAGACTGCCAGGTCAGCGGGTGCGGATGGGGGTCCGGTCCGGGGACGGTCACCACCCGGGTCACGGGTCCCCGGCGGGCCGCGTAGACCGCATGGCCCTGGAGGTCGGGGCCCAGGTAGGTGACGGCCGCCCCGTGGGCGGTGGCCCACGCGGTGAGCGCCGCCATGGTCGGAAGCTCGCGAAGGTCGCACACCCGGGTCATGCCAGGACCTCCAGTCGGCGGAGGCCGTCGAGCACCGCACCGAGGACGTCCAACGCCGGAACGGCGACGGGAACGCGGAAGGCGGACGGCTCGGGGACGTAGTGCCTGACGCGGGCCGCGCGCCGGGGCCGACGGGCCCTCATCGCCTCGGACGCGAGGTGGCGGACGGCGACGAGCACCGAGGGGTTCAGGTAGCGCACAGGGCAGCCTCCTGGGTCTGCGGCTGGTCAGGCCGCGTGAGTTCTGGTGCACCCATAGTGACGCCCCGCATCCAAATTTTCAATACAAAGCTTTGGATTGATGAGATGCTGCCTTCAAAAGTTTCGCGAAAGGGGTGATCTACCATCGGGACAGACCGACGAACCCGCAGGAAGAGCCGAGGAGCGCGCGCTGTGACGGATCGCTACAGCCCCACGATCAGGCGCCGCCGTCTCTCAGCCGAATTGAGACGTTTGCGCGAGGCCTCCCGCCTCACTGCCGAGCAGGTGGGAGACAAGCTCGGCTGGTCGCGCGGGAGGCTCACTAACATGGAGCTGAACAAGTGGAAGCGGCCAGACCCGGTGATCATCCGGGCTCTTGCCACCCTCTACCAGGCACCACCAGACGTCACCGAGGGGCTGGTCCTGCTCGCCCGGCAGTCCCGCGAAAAGGGCTGGTGGACCCGCTACGGCGATGTATTCACCGATGCCTACGTGGGGTTCGAGGCAGAGGCGTCCGCTGTGAGCACGTATCAGACCATGGTGATACCGGGTCTACTTCAGACCCAGGAGTATGCTGCGGCATCGACACGGAGCGGCCGCTCTCGGTCGCCGGAGATCATCGATCGCGTCGTCCAGGCTCGACTCGTTCGCCAAGAGATTCTCGACCAGGATGAGCCGCCGAAGGTGTGGTGTGTGCTGGATGAGAGTGTTCTGCTGCGCCCGGCTGGCGACAGACAGGTTATGCGCGACCAGATCGCCAAGCTCATGCACCTCATCGAGACAGCGGACCACATCAAAATCCAGCTGCTCCCGCTTGAAGTGGGACTGCACCCTGGAATCGCGGGAAGCTTCACCATCCTGGACTTCACGAATCCGCTGGACCCCTCCATCGCCTATATCGAGACACGTACCGACGGCCTCTACCTCGAGGATGATGACGAGGTCCAGGTGTATCGGGGTGCCTGGGACGAAATCCGGGTGATGGCCCTTCACCCAGATGCGAGCGCTGACCGTATGGGTCAGATCATCAAGAAGTACGAGTAGGAAGCCAACGTGTACCAGAACCAGAACGACCAGATGACCTTCCGCAAGTCGTCCTACAGCGCAACCGCGAACGAGTGCGTGGAGATCGCTGACCTACCCGACGGCGCCGCTGTCCGGGACACCCAGAATCGTGGACTCGGGCACATCGCTTTCGGCGGCCAGGAGTGGCAGGCCTTCCTGAGCACTTTGCTCCAGAAGTAGCTGTAGACGACGAGAGGCCCCGGTGACCAAACCGGGGCCTCTTCGTGTACCAGAACGCTGCAACTCTACCCCCCATGCTCCGAAGCTCGGTAGGACTCGAAGTGGGTCACCACTGAGCCTCACACCAACGAAGCCAACCCAGCTATCCAGCCAGAGCCCACTCCCCCGCGACGGGCCCCAGCTCGCCGGTCCCTGACCGCATCTGGCCACCGACACCACCACGTCAGCGGGTACATCCCGGAGATGAGCGAACTCCCGCCCCTCAGGTCCGGTTCCAACGAAGCCACCCCGCAGAAGCTCGTGGACGTTGCCTTCCACAAGTCCAGCTACAGCGACCGCAACAACTGCGTAGAGGTCGCCTTCCGTAAGAGCAGCTACTCCGGTGCCCGCGACCAGAACTGCGTCGAGGTCGCAGACGTGCACGGCGCGAGCCTGGTCCGCGACACCCAGAACAGGGAACTCGGCCATCTCTCCTTCCCGTCCTCCGAATGGCGGGCGCTGCTCGGCACCGCCCGGCGCGAGGAGTAGCCGCACGCGCGCAAGCCCTCCCTCGGCCGGGCGAGGGCTTGCGCGCGTTCACCCCTCTGCGTCGCGCCAGAGGTCGCGCCGGCCGCGCTCGGCCTCCAGGGCGATGCGTCCGAAGGGCTCGGTGCGCCAGTCGCCGTCCCTCAGATGGTTCGCGTAGAGCACGTCGCCGTCCCGGGAGAGCACGTAGAGGGAGTCCGCGAGCCGGTGGGTCTCCAGGAACTCCACCGTGTTGGGCACGCCCAGGTAGAAGCGGTCGTGGTGCGCCTCCGACATGACCCGGCCGAAACCCTGGTGGGCGCGGGCCCGCGCGAGACGGTCGGCGAGCGCGAAGCGGCTGTTGGAGGAGTGGGTGGCCACGAACGCCACCTCGACCCGGTACCCGGCCTCGCGGAACCCCTCCACCCAGGAGGCCGCCCAGTCGGCGCGGCCGAGGGGGTGGCTGCACACGACGTCCGACCGCCCCGACCGCACGTGCTCCAGGGCGAGCCCGTGCAGACCGGCGACCTGGCGTGCGAGGGAGTCCGAGGCAACCGCGTCGTCGGCGGCCATCGCCCACTCGTAGTCGGGCGCGAGCCTCAGCAGGTCGTCGCCGTCGTAGCTGACGGTGCCCTCCGGCAGAGCGGGCAGGAGCAGGCGTTGCAGGGTGGACTTGCCCGCCCCCGGCTGGCCGCCGAGGAGCAGCAGCCGAGGGTGCTCCCGCGCGCCACCCGTGAGGCGGTCGCGCAGGGCCAGGTCGAACAGCGCGCCCAGGTCCGCGTCGTCCATGACGCGTCCGGGGTCCCGGGGCGTGGCCCCGTCGGGGACCGGCACGGGCTCGGCGCGCAGCGCGGCGAGCACGGCGGGCAGTTCCGCGTTGACGGCGTCGATTTCGTCCGGGGAGAGGAACGGCAGGCGCGCCTCCTCCGCCAGGAGCGCGGCCGCCCGCTCCCTGAGTTCGGGCCGGGTGTCCGCGCGGCTCAGGCAGGCCCCGACGGCCGCGCTGTACAGGTTGTACGCCTGTTCGCGGGCCTCCCTGTGGGCGTCGGACTGCGGAGGGATCCCGCCGCCTGCGGCGATCTCCGCGAGGAGGGGCCCGGCGATCGCTCCTGCGGTCCCCGCCGGGGCCGTTCCCCGGGTCCGCGTCTCCATGCCGTCCGTCCTTCCCGGGCCCCGGGGCCCGCTGCCGTCCGCCGCTGACTGGATGCTAGTGCGTCAGGTCACCCCCGGGGCACGGGTTCGGCGGTTCCCTCCCCGTCCTACAGTGGGCCCATGACCTCGACTCCGCCGGCGCAGCCCGGCACCCCCGCCGTGATCGACGCCCTGGCCTGGGTGCATGTGAAGGACGGACGCCTGCTGTGCGTCCGTACCGAGGGCGTCGACCGGTTCTACCTCCCGGGCGGCAAGCGCGAGCCCGGCGAGAGCGACGAGGAGGCCGTGGCGCGCGAGACCGACGAGGAGGTCGGCGTGGTGCTCCGCCCCGGAACCTTCCGCCTCGTCACCGTCATCGACGAACTGGCCTACGACAAGGCGCCGGGGACGCGGGTGCGGCTTTCCTGCTACTCCGCCGAGCACGACGGCGAGCCGACCGCCGACAACGAGATCGCGGAACTGGCGTGGATCGGCTTCGCCGAGCGCGAGCGGTGCGCCCCGGCGGTGCGCCGCCTGGTGGAGCTGCTGCACGCGGAGGGCTCCGTCAGGTGACCCCGGCGGGCGCGGGCGCCCGGCGATGACACCCCTCCCGAACAGGCACGATACCCCTGGCCCGTCCCGGAAAAATGAGTGGACCCGCCCCGGTTCTCTGGTTACAGTCCGAGAACTGTGCGCGTACTTCCTCAGCCTCCGGGCATTCCCGACCACCGTTCGGCCAACCGCTTCCTGCTGTGGCTCGCCCGATCGGAGTGGCGCCCGCTCGCGTGGGCGGGGGGCGTGGACAGCGCCTACAGGCTCTGCGGCGTCCTCATGTCCGCGGCGGTCGGCGCCACCCTGGACTCCGGCGTGGTGGAGGGCGACCCGCGGTCGCTGCTCCTCTGGTTCGGCGTCCTCACCGGCCTGACCCTGCTGAGCACGGCACTGGTGCCGGTCGGCGTCCGGGCGATGGCGTTCAACTGGTACTCGTCCGCGTACCGCACCGTGCAGGTCGTCATCGCGCGGTCGGTCGCCCTGGGCCCCACCCTCACCCGGCGGCTCCCGTCCGGCGAGGTGGTCGCGGTCGGCACGGACGACATCGACCGGGTGGGCGACTTCTACGAGGACTCCGCGCTCGTCCCCGCGTCGGTGGTGACGATCGGCGCGGTGAGCGTCCTCATGCTGTCGTCGCACGTCACGTTCGGCCTGATCGTGCTCGTCGCGGTGCCGGTCATGGTAGTCGGCATGGTGCCGCTGCTGCGCCCGTTCTCCCGGCGCCAGGAGCACCACCGCACCAGGCAGGCCGAGCTGACCACGCGGGCCACCGACCTGGTCTCCGGGCTGCGGGTCCTGCGGGGCGTGGGCGGGGAGCGCACCGTCGGCGACCGCTACCGCGAGGAGTCCCAGCGCGTGCGCGCCGCCGGCGTGCGGGTGGGGTGGATGGACGCCGCCCTCCAGGCCGTCCGCGAGCTGTATCCGGGACTGCTGCTGGTGGGCATCGTCTGGTACGGCGCCCGCCTGGCCCTGGCCGGGGACATCACCGTGGGCCAGCTCGTCGCGTTCTACGGATACACGGGCAACCTGGCCGTGGCGATCCGGTACCTGATGCACGCCTCCTCCCTGTTCATCTCCGCCCGGGTGGCGGCGGACCACGTGGTCCGCGTGCTCTCCCTGGAGCACGACCACCCCGACCCCGAGCACCCCGCCGATCCCCCGGCCGCCCCGTGCGACCTGCGCGACCCCGCCAGCGGGGTCGTGGTGGCCGCCGGGCGCACCACCGGCGTGGTGTGCTCCGACGCGGCCGGGGCGACCGCCCTGGCCGAGCGCCTGGGCCGGTACCGCGAGGACGAGGGGGACGGTGCGGACACCCTGCTCGTCGAAACGGCGACCGGCCGCGAGGTGCGCCTGCGCGACCTGCCGCTGCGCGACGTGCGCCGCCGCGTGCTGGTCGCGTCCAACAGCGCCCACCTGTTCTCCGGAAGGCTCCGCGAGGAGCTGTCCCCGGACGAGGGGCTGTCCGACGACCGCCTCGCGGCGGTGGTCCGGGCCGCGTACGCCGACGACGTCGTACGGCAGTCCCCGGCGGGGTTCGACGCGCTCCTCACCGAGCGCGGGCGCGAGTACTCCGGCGGCCAGCAGCAGCGGCTCCGGCTGGCGAGGGCGTTCGGCCTGGACCCCGAGATCCTGGTCCTGGTCGAACCCGCCTCCGCCGTGGACGCCCACTCCGAGGCGGCCATCGGCGCACGGCTGGCCGCCGAGCGGAAGGGGCGCACCACCGCCCTGATCACCACCAGCCCCCTCCTGCTCGACCACACCGACCACGTGCTGTTCGTGGACGGCGGGCGCGTCGTAGCCGAGGGCTCCCACCGGGACCTGCTCGCGAGCGCCCCCGGCTACGCCGACACCGTCCTGCGCACCGTCTCCACGAGTGGGAAGCCATGACCCGGACCACCGAACACGTCCTCCCCCGTACCGACGACCCCGAGCTCCCGATGCCGGCGGAGACCGCCGCCCTGCCCGTGGCGCCCGTGTCCATGGTCTGGACACGCCTGCGCCGGGCCGGTCGCGACCACGGCGGGCGGCTGCTCGCCGTCGTGGCCCTGTACGGGATGGCGGCGCTGGCCGCGCTCGTCGCCCCGTGGGTGCTCGGCATGGTCATCGACGCGGTCCGCGGCGGGGCCGACCCCGGCCGGATCGACCTGCTGGCCGTGGTGATCGTCGTCGGCCTGCTGTTCCACGCCGGGTTCACGCTCGTGTCGGTGGCGCAGTCGATCCGCTTCGGGGAGGGGGTGCTGGCCGAGCTGCGCGAGGAGTTCGTGCGCGCGGTCCTGCGCCTGCCGCTCGGAACGGTGGAGAGGGCCGGGACCGGCGACCTGGTGGCCAGGTCGGGCCGCGACATCGGGCACCTGAGCCACACCGTGCGCCACTCGGTGCCGGTGATGGCGGTGAGCACGGTGACGGTGGCCGTCATCGTCACCGCGATCGGCCTGCTGCACCCCGCGCTGCTCCTGGCCTGGGCGCCGACCCTGCTGATCATCTGGGTGTCCACCCGCTGGTACGCCCGCCGCGCCCCCGACGGCTACATCCGGGAGCTGGCGACCTACTCCGACCTGACGCAGAGCGTCACGGACACCGTCGAGGGGGCACACACCCTGGAGGCGCTGGGACGCCAGCTCCGCCAGACCGCGCGGGCCGACGCCAAGATCCGCCGCGCCTACCGGGCAGAGCGGTACACGCTGTGGCTGCGGTGCGTGTGGTACCCGCCGCTGGAGTTCGCCTACCTGTTCGCGACCGCGTGCACGTTCCTGGTCGCGGGGTACCTGCACGCGAACGGCATGCTGACCGTCGGCCAGATCGCCACGGCCGTGTTCCTGTCCGTGCAGATGACCCGGCCAGTGGAACAGCTGGTGGACCAGGTGGACAGCCTGATGATGGGCTTCACGAGCCTGCGCCGCCTGCTGGGCGTGCGGCTCGCCGAGGAGCGGCCGGGGGTCTCCGAGGCGGACGCGGACCACGTGCCCGGAACGGTGGAGGTGCGCGGCGCGCGGTTCGGCTACACCGACACCGAGGTCCTGCACGGGGTGGACCTGGTCCTGCGCCCCGGCGAGCGCCTGGCGGTGGTCGGGCCGAGCGGCGCGGGCAAGTCGACCCTCGGCAAGCTGATCGCGGGCGTGCACGCGCCGACCTCCGGGAGCGTGCGCGTCGGCGGGGTGGACATGGCGGGGCTGTCACCGGAGCTGCGGCGCGAGCGGGCGATCCTGCTGAGCCAGGAGAGCCACGTGTTCCGCGGCACCGTGGCCGAGAACCTGGCGCTGGCCCTGGACGCCGCCGAGGTGGACCGGGACCGGCTGTGGGAGGCCCTGGCCGCCGTGGACGCCGACGCCTGGGTCCGGTCGCTGCCGGACGGGCTGGACACGCGGGTGGGGTCGGGCGACCTCACGTTGGACCCGGCCCACGTGCAGCAGCTCGCGCTGGCCCGGGTGGTGCTGGCCGACCCGGAGGTGCTGGTGCTGGACGAGGCGACGTCGCTGATGGACCCGGGTTCGGCCCGCCACCTGGAGAGGTCCCTGGCCGGTGTGCTGTCCGGGCGGACGGTGGTGGCGATCGCGCACCGGCTCCACACGGCGCACGACGCCGACCGGATCGCCGTGGTGGAGGACGGCCGCGTCAGCGAGCTGGGCAGCCACGACGAGCTGCTGGCCCGCGGGGGCTCGTACGCCGACCTGTGGCGCGCCTGGCACGGGGCCGTCTGAGCGCTTCAGGCGTCGCCCTCAGGACGGCCACTGGTCGGGACGGGGGAACCTGGAGGTGTCGATCTCCAGGCCGAAGGGCTCCGGCAGGCCGATCTTCTCGCCGAACTCCACGGTCGTGGCGTGGTTGTACCGGCCGTTGCCGGGCTGCTCGTAGAGGGTGACCGACGGGCCCATGTCGTCCCAGGCGTCGATCAGCAGGTAGAGCGGGACCGGGGCGTGGGCGTAGCCCCACAGCTTCTTCCTGCGGTCGACGTCCATGCTGCTCCTGGACACGATCTCGACCACCAGTTCGGCCTCCTCCGCCGGGCAGGGGCTCACGGACGGATCGAGGACGACGGACTCGGGCATGACCACCAGGTCCGGCACGTACAACCGCTCGACGACCGGAAGCTGGATGCCGAGGGTCTGGTACACATCCCAGTCGTCCGGGATGACATTGCCGAGAGCACGGTTCACCCGGACCGCGATGTAGTTGTGTGGGTCGGAAGGGGGGGCCACGAGCACGACTCCGTTGTCATCGATGATCTCGGCCCGCCAGCCGTCGGGCACATCCAGCTCTCGCCAGGTGCGCAGCACGTAGTCCCATCGCGACAACCCCACCGCCGGGGCGGCTTCCGTCATGGCCAGACTCATCTCGCTCGCACCTCCGGACAGGAAGCGTAACGCTCCGTACCCCCGTCCGCCCGATACTTCGCAGAATAGCCACGGCCCCCTCCGAAGGACAGTCCCCGTGCCCGGCACCCCTCGAGCCGGAGGCACCGGCACCGGCCCCGGGAACGGCGAAACCGGGCGGCCCCGAAGGGCCGCCCGGTCGTCGCGGGCGAGGTCGCGTACCGGACCCCAGAACTCCAGGAGGTCCTAGAAGTCCATGCCTCCCATGCCACCGGTCGGGTCGCCGGCGGGAGCCGACGCCTTCTCCGGCTTCTCGGCGATGACGGCCTCGGTGGTCAGGAACAGACCGGCGATGGAGGCCGCGTTCTGCAGGGCGGAGCGGGTGACCTTGGTCGGGTCGATGACGCCGTCCTTGAACAGGTCGGTGTACTCACCGGTGGCGGCGTTGAGGCCGAAACCGGGCTCCAGGTTGCGGACCTTCTCCGCCACGACGCCGCCCTCGAGGCCGGCGTTGATGGCGATCTGCTTCAGCGGCTCCGCGATGGCGCGACGCACGATGTCGGCGCCGATCGCCTCGTCGCCCTCGAGGTCGAGCTTGGCGAACGCCGGGACGCTGGCCTGCAGCAGCGCGACGCCACCGCCGGGCAGGATGCCCTCCTCGACCGCGGCCTTGGCGTTGCGGACGGCGTCCTCGATGCGGTGCTTGCGCTCCTTGAGCTCCACCTCGGTCGCGGCGCCGGCCTTGATGACGGCCACGCCGCCGGCCAGGCGGGCGAGACGCTCCTGGAGCTTCTCGCGGTCGTAGTCGGAGTCGGTGCGCTCGATCTCGTTGCGGATCTCGTTCACGCGACCGGCGATCGCGGTGGCGTCACCGGCGCCGTCCACGATGGTGGTCTCGTCCTTGGTGACGACGACCTTGCGGGCACGGCCGAGCATGTCGAGCTCGGTGTTCTCCAGCTTGAGGCCGACCTCCTCGGTGATGACCTGGCCGCCGGTCAGCACGGCGATGTCGCCGAGCTGGGCCTTGCGGCGGTCACCGAAGCCCGGAGCCTTGACGGCGACGGACTTGAAGGTGCCGCGGATCTTGTTGACGATCAGCGTCTGGAGGGCGCCGCCCTCCAGGTCCTCGGCGATGACGACGAGCGGACGACCGGCCTGGAGGACCTTCTCGACGACCGGCAGGAACTCGTTGTTGTTCGAGATCTTGGAGTTGACGATGAGGATGTAGGGGTCCTCGAGGACCGTCTCCATGCGCTCGAGGTCGGTGGCGAAGTAGGGCGAGATGTAGCCCTTGTCGAAGCGCATGCCCTCGGCGAGCTCCAGCTCGAGCCCGAAGGTCTGCCCCTCCTCGACGGTGATGACGCCTTCCTTGCCGACCTTGTCCATCGCCTCGGCGATGGTCTCGCCGATCTGGGTGTCGCCGGCGGAGATCGAGGCGGTGGAGGCGATCTGCTCCTTGGTCTCGATGTCCTTGGAGAGGTTGCCGAGCTCCTCGTTGATGCGAGAGACGGCGGCCTCGATGCCGCGCTTGAGGCTGATCGGGTTGGCGCCGGCGGCGACGTTGCGCAGCCCCTCGCGGACGAGGGCCTGGGCGAGCACGGTGGCGGTGGTGGTGCCGTCACCCGCGACGTCGTCGGTCTTCTTGGCGACCTCCTTGACCAGCTCGGCCCCGATCTTCTCCCAGGGGTCCTCGAGCTCGATCTCCTTGGCGATGGAGACACCGTCGTTGGTGATCGTGGGGGCGCCCCACTTCTTCTCCAGAACGACGTTGCGGCCCTTCGGGCCGAGCGTGACCTTGACGGCGTCCGCGAGCTGGTTCATGCCGCGCTCGAGGCCGCGACGGGCCTCCTCGTCGAACGCGATCAGTTTGGCTGCCATTGGATTCTTGTCCTCCCGTGACCGGGCTGATACGCGATGGGACGAGGCATGCGCCCGCGACGGACGACCGGAGCGCTCCGACAACCCTGCTGTCGGGAGCCACGGTCTCGCAGCCTCGATCCGGTTAGCACTCAAGGAAGGCGAGTGCTAACCAGGTCCCTTTTTAGCACTCGACCATGGAGAGTGCAAACGATGTGGTCACGATTTCCCCTCCCCTCCTACCAGCATCTACCTGCACATACACCCCGTGATGAGCGGTTTTCCGCGCTCAGCGGACAGGCTCCGGCACCCTCCGTGCCTGCGCGAACGGCCCGCTCCGGCCCGGGGCCCGGTGCAGGCCCCGGGCC